>CAJYKO010000378.1 GCA_913775215.1 uncultured Devosia sp.
TTTCGAGAGCGCTGAATTCGGGCAGCAGGTGGTGGAACTGGTAGACATAGCCCACGGTGTTGCGGCGTAGCTGGGTACGGCCACGATCGTTGAGCTGGCTGGTCTTATTACCGACGATTTCGACCTCGCCAGACTGCGGGCTTTCGAGGAGACCGCAAAGGTGCAGCAGCGTCGACTTGCCGGCTCCGGAAGGGGCGACAAGAGCGACCAGTTCACCGCTTTCGACTGTGAGATCGGCAGCATCGAGGACACGAACCTGGGTGGCGCCTTCTCCATAGTGGCGATGGACACCCGAGAGGCGCAGGAACGAATTACTCATAACGCAGCGCCTCGACAGGATCGTACTGGGCGGCTCGCCAAGCGGGATAGAGCGTAGCGAGGAAGCTGAGGCCGAGGGCCATCACGACGACGACAGTGACTTCGGTCGGGTCGGTCTTGCTGGGGAGCGAAGAGAGGAAGAAGACTTCCGGCGGGAAGAGCGTGACCCCGAGCAGATTGGAAATCGAGGAGCGCAGGGCTTCAGCATTGGCGGCGACGATCAGGCCGAGCACGAGTCCGGAGAGCGTACCGACAACACCGATTGTGGTGCCGGTGATCGAGAATATGCGCATGATGGCGCCGCGTGTGGCGCCCATGGTGCGGAGGACGGCGATGTCCTTGCTCTTGTCCTTCACCAGCATGACGAGGCTCGAAATGATGTTGAAGGCGGCCACCAGCACGATCATCGAGAGGATCGTGAACATCACGACCCGCTCGACCTGAAGGGCCGAGAAGAAGGTTTCATTGCGCTGCTGCCAATCGTTGAGCAGCAAAGGCCGAAGGCCGGGCGTCGCGACGATGCGATCGCGCATGACGGCGACATTGTCGGGATCGTCGATAAAGATCTCCGCGCCGCTCGCGCGATAGATGCGCTCGTAGGCGGCGTCGATTTCCTCGTCGGACGCCATGGGGTCGAGTGGCCCCTGACCGGGCTTGAGGACATCGTCGTAAAGCTTGAAGTAGTCCTGCGCTTTCTGAAGCGGCATGAACATAAAAAGACTATCGAACTCGACCATGCCCAGATTGAAGATGGTGCGTACTGGATATGACTTGATCTGCGGGGTCGAGCCGAAGGGCGTCATGGCGCCGCTATCTGGATTGATGATCTGGACCTGATCGCCGAGGCCAACGCCGAGGGTCTGGGCCAGACGGTAGCCGATGGCGACGCCATCGTTCTGGTCCCAAGAGTCGAAACCGCCCTGCTCTGCCGAATTGTAAAGCAGCGTCAGCTTCTTGAGGTTTTCCTCATCCATGCCGCGCACAGACACGCCGGTCGATCCGCCACGGCCGGACGCAAGCACCTGACCTTCGGCGTAATAGACAGCGAATTTGACGCCGTTGACGGTCTGCAGGGCGTCAACGGTCTCCTTGTAATCGGTGAACTGGCTCTCGATGGGATAGGCGGTGAAATGCCCATTGAGCCCCAGGATCTTATCGAGAAGCTCGCCGCGAAAGCCGTTCATCACCGACATGACGACGATGAGCGTCGCGACGCCGATGGCCACGCCAACCATGGTGAGGCTGGCGATGACCGAAATGAAAGCTTCCTTGCGCCGGGCGCGCAAATAGCGCGCAGCAATCATCCATTCAAACCGGGAGAACGGCCGGGTGGACCGGCCGGCCGGGGCTTGCTGCGCTGAGGTGGTCAAATGTCGTTCATCCGCTGCGGTTCGATCAGGCCCTTGAGACGCTCGACCGCATTGGCGAGTGGCAGCGTCTCGCGCTCGCCAGTTTTGCGATGTTTGATTTCAACTTCGCCCGATTTAAGGCCGCGCGGCCCGAGGATGAGCTGATAGGGAATGCCCACGAGATCGGCCGTGGCAAACTTGGAGCCGGCAGGCTGATCGCGATCATCATAGAGCATGTCGAGGCCGGCCGCGGTGAGCTCGGCGTAGAGCTTGTCGCAGGCGGCATCGGTGTCGGCATCACCGGCCTTGAGGTTGATCAGGACCGCTTCGAAGGGCGCGACGGAGACCGGCCAGACGATGCCGTTCTCATCGTGGCTGGCTTCGATGATGGCGGGCACGACACGAGTCAGGCCGATGCCATAAGAGCCCATGTGGACGATGGTTTCCTTGCCGTCATTGCCGGTGACCGAGGCCTTCATGGGCTCGGAATATTTGGTGCCGAAATAGAAGATGTGGCCGACCTCGATGCCGCGCGCCGAGACGCGCTTGTCTTCCGGCACGGCAGCTTCGTATTCGGCGTGATCGACCATTTCTTCCGTCGCGGCATAGAGCGAAGTCCAATCGTTGAAGATGGGCTTCAGATCGCCGCGGAAATCGACGTCCTGGCCGGGGATCGGCTTGTCCAGGAGATCGCGGTGGCAGAAGACCTGGCTTTCGCCGGTTTCGGCCAGGATGATCCATTCGTGGCTGAGATCGCCGCCAATGGGGCCGGTGTCGGCGCGCATCGGGATGGCGGTCAGGCCCATGCGGGCATAGGTGCGCAGGTAAGCCACGAACATGCGCTCGTAGGCAGCGACGGCGCGATCCTTGTCGAGATCGAAGGAATAGGCGTCCTTCATCAGGAATTCGCGGCTACGCATGGTGCCGAAGCGGGGGCGCACCTCGTCGCGGAACTTCCACTGGATGTGATAAAGGTTCAGAGGCAAGTCCTTATAGGACTTTACGTAGGTGCGGAAAATGTCGGTGATCATTTCCTCATTGGTCGGGCCATAGAGGAATTCGCGCTCGTGCCGATCTTCGATGCGCAGCATTTCCTTGCCATAGGCATCGTAGCGGCCCGATTCGCGCCAGAGATCGGCGGACTGAATGGTCGGCATCAGAAGCTCGATCGCGCCGGAGCGGTTCTGCTCCTCTTCGATGATCTTCTGGACCTTCATCAGCACCTTGTAACCGAGCGGCAGCCAGGAATAGAGGCCGGAGGCCTGCTGGCGGATCATGCCGGCACGCAGCATCAGCCGGTGCGAGACGATCTCGGCTTCCTTGGGCACATCGCGCAACACCGGCAGAAAATAGCGGGAAAGGCGCATGGGAACTCCGAAATTGATGGCTAAAGCGCGTCGCACCCTGTCGGGCTCGCTCCTCCGCTTTAGCGCCTTCTTTTACGCATGTCTTCGTCCTGAAACCGGTAACCACTTTCAGGAGACATGCCTAGGACTCAAGGCTTTTGTTGATGCCCACTCAGATCGTAACCGTCCATACGATTCAAGCATGCTTGCTATGCAGAATCTACGTGACAGACGGAAAATCTGTTGTTAGGTTCCCGTCACAATAAAGCCAAGGCGGTTCAACCGCTAACGATCGACAACGTCAAGGGAGGAGCGTTGGCCGCACGCTGAATAGCGAGCCTAAGACCAACGTATTGTCGATTTAACTCATAAGAGCGGGGCCTAGTGCCCTGCTTTTTTATTTTGGATCATAGGCTTATGGTCGACGCTGAACGTTTTACGCGAATGGCGATGGCGTTGCCGGAAGTGATGAGCGCGCCACATTTCGATCGCACGGCGTTCAAGGTGAAACGGACTTTTGCGACGCTGGCGGGCGACGGCGCGAGCGTCAGTTTGAAGCTGACGCCGGACGAGCAGGAGTTCAAATGTCAGCTTGCGCCGGAGGTATTTCGGCCCATCGACAATGGCTGGGGGCGGCAGGGCTGGACGGTGATGAATCTGGCGGCGGCGACGGAGGAAGGTGTCCAGGCGGGGCTGGAGATGGCCTATGCGCATGCGGTGGGACCATCGCGAAAGCGCTAATGGAGACCGGCTAGCGGTTCCAGTAGGCCATCAGCGTTTCATTGGTGAGCGCCCAGAGCAACAAAGCGGTGAAGACCACGGCGAGGCCTGTGGCCATGAGGGCCTTGCGGACGAGGCGCGGGGCAACGGGGGAACCGGGATCCGCGCCGCGCACGAGCGCCTCGCCGGTTTCATGATGGCTATGGGAACCGATCGGCAAGACGGCGACGAAGCAGAGCCACCAGACGACGAAAAAGACTGCGGCGATCGATCCCCACTGCATGGCGCTAGACCCTATGAACGAAGACGTTGACGTTGGGCTTGCGGCCCCAGAACGCGTTTACCTCGTTGCGGATGGCCTTGAACAGAGCTGAGCTGAACACATCGGGGTCAGAGCGACGCTTGGGCGGCAGACTCTTGATGGTGCCGGCGACGGTGTCCTCGATGAGTTCGACCAGCGACTCATCTTCGGTTTCCGGCAGGCCTTCGACGACGTAGTCGGGGCCGGAGACTACTTGGCCCGATGAATTGACCGCAAGGCTGACGACCACCATGCCACCGAAGGACAGACGGCGGCGGCCCTTTACGCCGCTTTCCTCGGGCGTGCAAAGGACGAGGCCATCGAGATAAAGTTCACCGGTGCGGACTTCGGCAGGATAGGCCATGGGTTCGGGGAAGAGCCGGACCATATCGCCGTTGCGGGCTTCGCAGACATTTGGGATGCCCGAGTCGCGGCCGAGCTTGGCATGGGCCTGGAGGTGCATGGCTTCGCCGTGGACGGGGACAAGAACCTGGGGCTTGAGCCAGGAATAGAGGCGCTGGAGTTCACCGCGGCGCGGGTGGCCGGTGACGTGGACGAGGCCGTCATTGGCGGTGATGACCTCTATGCCCTTGTCGATCAGCAGGTTTTGAATGTCGATGACTTCGCGCTCGTTGCCGGGAATAGCCCAGGACGAGAAAATCATGCGGTCGCCGGCATTGAGATCGATGACGGGATGTTCACCGCGAGCGATGCGGGCGATGGCGGCGCGAGCTTCGCCCTGGCTGCCGGTGCAGATCAGGACGCACTTGTCGCGGGCAATGGTCTTGTAAGCATCCTGATCGTGGAGGACCGGAAGACCTTCGAGCATGCCGATTTCGCGGGCAATGCCCATGATGCGATGCAGCGAGCGGCCGGAGAGAACGACCTGGCGGCCGGCCTGATGCGCAGCGCGGACGATGGAGACGACGCGACCGACATTGGAGGCAAAGGTGGTGACGGCGACACGATGGGGCGCGTCGGCGATGAGCTTGGCGAGGTTTTCTGCAACTTCGGCCTCGCTCGGGCTTTCGCCCTCCTTCATCGCATTGGTAGAATCGCAGACAAGCGCGAGGGGCGTGCTGGTGTCAGCGCCGATGGCCTCGAAGCGGGAGACATCGGTCGGGGCGCTGACAACGGGGGTCGGATCAAGCTTCCAGTCGCCCGTGTGCAGGACGCGACCGACTGGGGTGG
>CAJYKO010000379.1 GCA_913775215.1 uncultured Devosia sp.
GGAGTTCAGACGTGTGCTCTTCCGATCTGCACTATCTTTCGACGAACATGCTCCAATTGGCGATTTACGGCGTCGGCCGCCAATTGCCGGCCCGGTTCATCCGAGGCGGCGAAACACTCGATCAGCCGGGTGTTTCGGCGACCTCGGCGAAGCAAGTCGGTTTTCCAAACGGGACGCGCGATATTCAGGCGCGTATCCAGGAGATCGCGGACTCGCTTTGGTTTCGCACTCTGTTGCTGCGCGATCTGCTCCGCGCCGAGGCTCCGGCGCAGAAACAGATCGACATGACCGCGGAACGATTCACCACCATGTTCCGGATGGCTGGGGCCATCGGGCCCAGCGACAGCTTCGATCCTTATGCCTCGCCGACCAACCTGGCGCTGGCGGCGGAAACGATTCTGGCTGTGCAGGCCACAGCGCTGAACGGCTTGTCGACGCTCTATACCAACTCGGTCATTCGCGCGTCGATGCTGTCCATGGCGGCGACGGCCGCGACGGACGTCACCACCATACGAACGATCCTGATGGCGGCATCCACGGCCCGGCCCGAAATCATAACGATGGTCGACCGCATGGCTTCGTGGCGCAACGGTATTGACGGAGGCAGCACGACCGATCGCGGCCTGTCGCCCATCATGGTCAATGGCCGCATGGCGGCGCGTCTGGCGCTCACAGACGATAACGGGCTGCACCTCTCGCGAACGCCCGGCCAAGCGCTGAACGTGCTGTTCATGACGTCCGGCGCGGCAACGCAAGGCGGATTTTTTCCGACCGGGATCAACGGCGCTTTCAAGACGGGTGCCGCCAACTAAGTCCGCAATTTCGATCCCAAGGGGGATGACATGACCTATTCCGACAAGGACAGCGGCGCTACCGACACCACGCGCCGCCAGATGATCCGCTGGTTCGGCACTGCCTCGATCATGGCGGGCGGGCTGGCTTTTCTCGAAGGTTGCAACGACGATGTCGTCGGCTCCGAGTCGGTGGTCAAACCGACACCTACCGCATCGGCGACCGCCACTCCCACACCACCCGCAGCCTATACGGCAACCGACGCCGACCGGATGAACTTCATCCTGCAACTCCATTATCTCTATGGCACGTTCCTGGTCCGTGCCTTGAGCGGCACCACCCTGCCAGCCGCATTGACCACGGGCGTCGGCACATCGGGCGGCGTGACCGGCGGCAGCGCCGTCACCTTTACCGACACGATGACGCTGGCCTGCGTGAATGAAGTCGCCGATGCGGTGTTGGCCCGCATTGCCTTTCTGCGACAGACATTGGGAACCGCGGCGACCGCCCAGCCTGCGTTGAACATCGCCGGTGGCCAGAACGGGCCGTTCGACGCGATCGCGCGCGTGCCCTCGACGACGACACCTATCAATTTCTTCAACCCGTATTCCGGCCAGGAAGAATTCCTGCTGGGCGCGGTCGCCCTTTCGGCCGTCCTGATGACGGCGTCCAACGCCCAGGGATTTCAGGTCGGCGCCACGGCCAGCGGCCCCGTCGCGGCACTCGTTGCGGGCGTGACAGCCAGCGACGGGGCCATTCGCAATGCCCTCTACCAGCGCGCCATCCTTCAGGCGCGGTCGATCCCGGCGACGGAAATCCTGTTCGAGCGATCGTGGCGTATGGCAGAGGCCCGTGACCGGCTCGATGGCCCCGTCGGACTGGACCGCGGCATAGGGTGGTTCGGTGGGGGAGAGGACTTCGGTTCCCAGATTCAACTCCGGGATGATAATTGGGTCGCCCTGCGCCGTACCCCCGAACAGGCCTTGGGAATCCTCTACGCATCCGGCACGGCAGCATCCTCGGGGGGATTTTTCCCCAACGGACTGAACGGGCTGATCAAGACCAGTGGGAACAACGTCGTGTGATCCCTCGGGTCGTGTGCCTTCAGCGCCCCACTCTGAAGGCGCACGAAACTTAAACGGAGAGGGCTTGTCCCTCTTCGTTTTTTTGGATCACGGTCAAAGGCGTGCGGATGGAACGGTGTTGCTTGCGTTCAAGCCGGCTTCGAGCGGGTTGAATTCTGCAGGGTCGATCGTGCTGAGTTGGTCGGAGGCTCCAACTCCTGAAAAGGTGGAACCTCTATGAGCAAGGCAGCGAACAAGTTTGCGTCCGAGGTCCACAAGTTGCGGCAGGCTAACGAGATCCTGCGCAAGGCATCCGCGTATTTTGCCTAGGCGGCGTTCGACTGCCCGTTCCGCCGATGATCGCCTTCATCGACCTATTTCAAGCGTGTCGCATAGCAACGAAATCCCACGGGCTTGTCGACGCGGGCGCAGCGGGATCAGGTTCTACAGCCTAACGTGGCGCGCGTGCTGATCTATTTGGCCGAACCGAACGCGCAGTGCGAATCGCTTCACGCTTTCCTTTTGCTTCGATCTCCATGATCGCGCGGCCGGGGGCAGCCGTCGATATCAATGCCTCGCCCGCAAGGGATCGGTGGTGGTCGGGGGCAGCGCAGATCGATCTCAATCCGCGCGGCCGCGCTCAGAAGAAGAACACCGCGCCTTGTTGCCCGTCCTGCCGCTGCTGGACGCCTGGCTGCGCGAAGAGCTGGCGATTTACCAAAGCCTGTCACCCGACGCGCGCAAAGGGCGCGGCTGGCTCGTCACCTATTTTAACCGGGGTATTCAGGACGTAGACCGCGCATGGAAAACGATTCTGATCAACCTGACATGCCCCAAGTCAAAGAGGTGCGACCCTATGTCCTTCGTCACAGTCTGACGACGCTGGTCCGCAATCGCGGTGCCACGCGCTGGGACCTCGAAGGCTTCATGGGGCACCGCTCAAGCAGTCTGCGATCAGCGAATATCCGACCGTCGTCACCGCCTTGGAGAGCATCATTTCCGATCTGGAAACCCTCGCACCCGGCGCATTGCGCAGGAACCGCGCGGGAACAGACCAGCCCTGCACACTCAGGGGGGTCGGAAAAATGCCGCCACAACAATGATTTAGAATGGTGCCGCTTACAGGACTCGAACCTGTGACCCCCGCATTACGAATGCGATGCTCTACCAGCTGAGCTAAAGCGGCCCGTCTCGTGAACCGGCTGGTGTCCGGTCAGGTGGGGGCGCTTAACAGGT
>CAJYKO010000380.1 GCA_913775215.1 uncultured Devosia sp.
ATTTCAGATTGGAAGCGAAAATTCCTCCCTGAGTGCAGCGGGTGCCCGTTGGCAGCTACTTGTGGTGGATTTTTCGAATGGTATAGTCGCGAAAAGGGATTTATAAGGATGGGGCTCTGTGAAGCGTAAGCTATTTGTAATTCCGTCACTTCTGGCGGCTGGCCTTTTTCCTCAACGGACAGATGCACTTCCACTTCCTGGTGTCTCGGATGCCAATAAACAGCCACCTACTCTGTTCGAGCGTTTCAGGCTCAACCACATTTATACGCTCGCCGGTCATCGGTCCCATTCCAGTCACAGATCTCATTCGAGCCATAGATCAAGCTCTGGTGGTGGATACATCTACAGCCCACCCACCAGAAACACGACGAGCACGCCGCCGTCGTCCGTGCTCCCCAGTCCTGGATCGAACGTGTACCAAGCTGCTCCGAACACGTATCCGGCCGCCCCCGCGGCACCGCTGCGCACGCTGCCTGGAAATTCTGACAAGTTCACGCAGATTGCTATCCAGGTTCAGACCGCGCTGACGGTCTACGGATACTATTCTGGGACAATTGACGGGAAGATCGGTCCAGAATCAAAGGTTGCCATCTCCAAGATGCAATCTGATTGGGGAATGAAAGTTACCGGAACCATCACGCCAGAGTTGCTCGATGCGCTCAAAATCATTGCGAACTAGCTTCCTCATGGCCGCCATCTTCATCGGCGGATTCGGCACTGGGGTAATCACTCAGCCAATTTGGAAGCTTGGCGTCATTCGAATTAACCAGAACGAATTCGGCCGGCTGACCTTCAAGTGCGACCAAGCCATGAGGAATCACCTCATCGCCAAACAAAAGGTGGTCAAAGCTCCATCGGATCGCTCTGTCCGGGCAGTTGAGGCTGCGGAAATTGGCTTGCTAGATTGCCAGGATTACGACCTCAAGCGAAAGCAGCTGGCTCGGTGGGGGCTATCCGAGAGTGAAATAAGCGAGATGTCCCTTGTCGCTGTTGAAGAACGTGCAAACTCACTCATAGATGTCGTGAAAATCCATGAGATTCGCTATTAAAATCGGGCTCTGCTTTGCCTTCGCCTTGGCATCGCAGGCCAGTTCAGGCAGTGAGCTGCGGGACCAGGTTCTGCGTGATGCCGCCCTGAAGGCAGGGCTAATCGAAGCCGAAAAAACGCATGTGAAGGTGGAGCCTGAATTCGTGGCTGCGGGAAAGCTCGTCTTTCAGAGCAAAAGGCTGTCTCTGAACAGGGAGACCGCTTGCGCCTCATGCCACCTGGATCGTTTCGGATCGGCAGATGGCATACCAAATGCCGTTGGAACGCAGGGCAAGGGACAGGGCGTCGAGAGACTAGCTGCCGGGGGCGATATCATCCCCCGAAACACTCTTCCATTTTGGGGACGCGGCGGCGTCGGATTCAACGTTTTTTTCTGGGACGGGAAAGTGAACGGGACCGATGGTGCTGTGGTTAGCCAGTTCGGCCCTTTACCGCCATCGAGTGATCCACTCGTAGTGGCCGCGCATCTTCCGCCAGTCGAAATCGGAGAGATGATAACTGACAGTCAGAAAAACGATGAACTCAAAACCGAGACCATCTCGACCGCCCAGTCGATTTATGCACTCCTTGTGGGCCAGCTGATCGGTGACTCAGACATAGAGCAGGCGCTCACGTTCGCGACCGGCAAGCAACCCTCTCAGATCGTCTATCTCGACGTTGCAACAGCGTTGGCCAGTTTCATCAGGGAGAACTTCAAGGTACAGCCTACCAAGCTTCATCGTTTCGTGTTCGACGGGATCCCACTCACCGATCAGGAACGCCGAGGTGGCCTAGTTTTCTATGGCAAGGGTGGATGTTCGATCTGTCACAACGGAGCATATTTCACTGACTTCGACTTCCACGCCGTGCCATTTCCTCAGGCCGGTTTTGGGAAGAATGGCTTCGGCATCGATTACGGGCGCTTCAATGAAACGCTCGACCCAGATGACAGATATAAGTTCCGGACGCCGCCTTTATTGAACGTCACCAAAACCGCCCCCTACTCGCACTCGGGCTCGGTGGCTGACCTCGGTGATGCGATCCGATTCCATGTTGACCCGCTAGCGCTGTACAACGCGACCAGGTTTTCTGATGCTCAAAGGGTCGAGTACTACTCGGCGCTCAAATCGTGGTCTCGTGAGCCTCTCGTCGGCATTGCTCTCGACAACGAGGAAATAGATGACTTGGTGGCGTTCCTGGCGACGCTTGAGTACGACAGCGCAACTCAAGTTGAAGAGACCGACTGAATCGGGGCCTGTCGCAAATTTTTGTGGTTAACGTGCTGTTGACCGCAACGGTGGAAATTCCGCTCCCGATGTAGCGGAGCGTAGCCATGATTCTGAATGCCATTACCGAGAAGTTGAAGCGCCAGTCGAAGGATGATTTCACGGGACGACATTTCGAGGCATGGCTGATCGTGCAGGCGGTGGCCTGGTATCTGCGTTACCCGCTCAGCTATAGAGATCTTGAGGAGATGTTCCGCGAGCGCGACTTCGAGGTCGACCACAGCACCATCAATAGGTGGGTCCTCGCCTATGCGCCTATCATCGAAAAGCGGCTGCGCCAGTTTCGCCGGCCGCATTGTGGTTCATTCAGGATTGACGAGACCTACGTCAAGATCCGGGGCAAGTGGCGTTACCTGTACCGCGCCATCGACAAGCACAGCAACCCGGTCGACTTCTTGCTCACGGCTAAGCGCGATCTCGACGCCGCTAAACGCTTCTTCCGCAAGATGCTCAAGGATGAGCCGTTGCTATCGCCGGGGAAGATCGGGACCGATGGCGCCAGTACATTTCCTTCTGCGATCAAAGCAGCCGTCGATGATGGGCTTTTGCATCCGAACCCGGTCCATTATGTCACAAAGCATCTGCAGCAAGGCATCGAAAGCGATCACTTCCGAGTGAAGAAGAACATGCCTAAGATCGGCGGTTTCCAGTCATTCAAAACGGCGCGCCGGACGATCGCCGGGTTCGAAGCGATGTTGTGGCTGCGCAAAGGCTTCGGATTTTCCGGCGAGTGGACCGTCAACGATCAAAACGATCTGCTCGGGCGCCTCTTCGGACTTCAAAAGGTTAGCAAAGCGTGAAAGCTGGGTGATTATCGGCTCAACGCGTCCTATCGCCAGCTTTGCGACACGCCCGTCTCAAGACCCTCAAGGGGCTCACCCCCCTACGAATTCATCTGCAGACAATGGACAATCGAACCGGAAAGATTCATCATAAATCCAATCCATCAAATGCCGGGACTAAACACCTAGAAGATGCAGGATGTCGTCCTCCAACTCCACGCCGTTGGCAAGCGCCAGCCGCCTTTGCGTCGCGCCGCGCTTGCCGGGAAGCCGGGCACCCGGATCGCTGCCGATCATCTCAGCGAGCAGCGCGATGCGCGGCAGCACGTCGGCGCCGCCGGACGCCTTTGGGTCGATGACGATGATGGTCTGGCCAAGGGCCGGTGGGGCTCCCTTGTCGTCCAGCAGCGACGAGGCCTCGAATGCATAGTGCGCGCCGGTAATGCCGGCCGCGAGGATTTCGACCATTAGCGCAAGCGCCGCACCCTTGGCCTCCCCGAATGGCATCATCGTGCCCTCCACGGCCTTTGTCGCATCGGTTGTCGGATGGCCGCCTGTATCGAGCGCCCAGTCTGGCGGGATGGCGACACCCTTCTGCTTGGCCGCGACGACCTTGCCGCGGGCGACTTTCGACATGGCAAGATCGATGACGATCGGATCGTCATCGGGCAGAGGCGCGGCAAAGGCGATGGGGTTGGTGCCAAAGAGCGCCGTCCGCCCACCCCAGGGTGCCATAGCCGCCGGGGTATTGGCGACCATCAGCGCCACGAGCCCCTGTTCGGCGAAACGCTCGACCGTCAGCCCAATGACGCCGGCGTGATGCGAACGGTGGATGGCGGCAAGGGCGATTCCCGTCTTTGCGGCCAGCGGCGCAAGCTCTGCCACGGCCAGATCGAGCGCCGGATAGGCAAAGCCGAAGGCGGCATCAATGCGCAGGGCAGCTTCCGCCGTCTTCGTCACCACTGGGGTGGCAAAGCCGTCGACCTTCCCGGTAATCGCCTGCGCCGCATAGGTCGGAACCCGGCGCAGCCCGTGACCGCCCTGGCCGGCAGCCTCGGCAGCGACCAGCGCCTTCGCAACGCAGCGGGCATTGTCTTCGCTCACCTTGCTGCGCAGCAGGATGGAGACGACGAGATGTTCGGCTTCGGAAATGGTGAGATGCATGGACGAGACCTTCTAGTCAGTATCCGGCCATCCGCAAGGCGGCCGGAATTGCCGGCAGGGCGAGCGACGCACCTGACGCGCAGAGGAGAACGAAGACGATTAATTTCAGCAGCCGCGGCGAGATCGGCGGCGGCAGGCGACGGGCGAGCTGGGTGCCGGCCATCACCGGGAGGATCGCTACAAAGGCTGCCCAGGTGTGCCGGTCGGGGAATGTCCCGTCGGCGAAGACGACGCCAAGACGGATCAGCGCGTTGACGCCGAAGATGGCGACCAGCGTCTCGCGGATCGCCACCAGCGGATAGGGCTGGCGGTAGAAATGATAGACCAGCGGTGGGCCACTGGTGGAGAACAGCCCGCTCATCAGCCCCGAAAACACCCCGAAGCCGACGAAGGACCCGTCTCCGGCGGGTCGTTCCTCGCGCCGTGGCGGCATGATCAGCTGCAGCGACGCTACGATGATGATGCTGCCCAGCAGGATGCGAAGGACCACCAGGCCATTGTCCGCCAGATGCTCGAGCAGGAGATAGCCGACCACGAGCGACGGCAGGCTGCTCAGAAGGACAAGCACAAGCTGCTTCCTCAACACCTCGCTCCAGCCCTTGCTCAGCATGATCGAGGCATTGACCAGCGTCAGCACACCGGTGACCACGGCGGCGTCGCGCAAAGGCAGGATCTCGCTCAGCGCCACGGCCGCCATCAGGATCAGACCGAAGGCAAAGCCGGTCAGCGTCTGCACATAGGCGGCAATGCCCGCCATGACCATGAAGGCGAGAGCCTGCGAAACAGTCAAGCGCGGGACCCCCGTCTGCCGGGGCCCGGACGGGTCCTTGCCGACAGGCTCATGCCGTGCTGTCCAGGGAGACCATCAGATTGGCGAGCAGCGCCGTCCGTGGCGCCAGGCTGCTGACCAGGATATGTTCGTCGAAGGTGTGGGCGCCGGCGCCATCCGCCCCGAGCCCGTCGAGGGTCGGAACGCCGAGGGCAGCGGTGAAATTGCCGTCCGAACCGCCGCCAGTCACCATGCCTTCCAACGTGATGCCGAGGTCGGCTGCGATCTGGGCCGTATGATCGAAGAGCCGACGTCCCTCCTCGCTTTGAGCAAACGGCGGACGGTTGAGTTCGCCCGAGATCTCGAAGCTGATGTCGGGATCGACCGGCGTCATCGCTCGGATCGTGTCGATCACCTCGGCGGCGATCGCCGCGTCTGGGAGGCGCAGATCGAGCTGCAGGCGGCATTCGGCCGGAATTGTGTTGCGACCGGTGCCGCCGTGGATCGTGCCGGTCGTCACGGTGATGCCGCGGACCGGATCGTTCAGCGCCTCGAGCTCCAGCACCAGGCGGGCGGCGGCACGGATCGCCGAGCGGCCATCAAGCGGCCGCACGCCCGCATGCGAGGCACGGCCGCGAACAACGATGTCGAACATGCCGACGCCCTTGCGGGCCGTAACGATCTTGCCGCCATCGCGGGCCGACTCGACGACGAGCGCATAGGCCGCCTTACGGGCAAATTCCTCGATCAGCGGCCGGGAGCTCTTCGAGCCGACTTCCTCGTCCGGAACGATGAGCAGGTCG
>CAJYKO010000381.1 GCA_913775215.1 uncultured Devosia sp.
GCCGAGAGCCTCGAGCCAGCGGCCGGCGCGTTCCATCTCGATGGGGAGGGCGAGGTTGACGAGGTCACCGGTGACGGCGGTGAAATCGGCGTTCTGCTCCTGCATATGCGCCACGAGGCGCGACAGGGTTTCGGTGTTCATCTCGCCGTGGCGCTTGAGCTTCCAGTTGAGGAAGCCGGTCAGGCGCTTGCCCACGAGATCGCGCAGAGCCACCTCGGGCATGGGGGAGAGGTGAATGTCGGAAATGTGGGCGAGTGTGATCATCGGCAGGGTTTTGCCAGAACGGCGCGCGCAAGAAAACGTTCAATCGTGCCTGCACACGATTTTGTCGGAGCCCAAGCTCTGATAGCCAAGGCGCACACAGTGGAGCCACGCCAATGATGAATCGCTTCCAGCGCGCCCGCGCCAAAGTGTTCCTGACCCTCAAGGGCCTCTATCATCGCATGACGGTGGGAGCGCGGGTGATGGTGGTGGATGGAGACAAGGTGCTCCTCATCCGCCATACCTACGTGCCGGGCTGGCAGTTCCCCGGTGGCGGCGTCGGGCCGGGGGAAACCTTCGAGGAAGCCGGAGCACGCGAAACGCTGGAAGAAACCGGCTATCGCGTCATCGGGGCGATGGAGCTCTTCGGGCTCTATCACAACACCAGCCCGGTGACGAACCGCGACCACGTGGCGTTCTTCGTCTGCAAATCCTTCAAGCACGAGTTCGACCGCAAGAAGGACCACGAGATCGCCGAAGTCGGCTGGTTCGACCGCCACGCGCTGCCGACCGGGGTATCGCCGGCGACGTCACAGCGGATCGACGAATATTTCGATCGCGTCGAGAAGCGGGTGGTTTGGGGGTATTGAGGGAGGATCCGCCCTTGGTTTCCCAATTCAACTGCCCACCGCGTCTTTCCCGCGAAAGCGGGAACCTCTGTTTAAACGGAGATCCCTGCTTTCGCAGGAATGACACCGTGAACATCAAAGCGTTCAACCCCTCATCCGCCCTTCGGGCACCTTCTCCCACAAGGGGAGAAGGAAGGACCGGCTGATCAGTCCACAAACGTCAGTTCCGGGCCGATCGGGATGATGCGGTGCGGGTTGATGGTGATGTGGCTCCAGTAATAGTGCGTGCGGATGTGGTCGAGGTCGACCGTTTCCTTGACGCCCGGCACTTCGTAGAGCGCCTTCAAATAGTGGCTGAGGTTGGGATAATCGGCGATTTGCTTTAGATTGCACTTGAAGTGGCCGACATAAACCGCATCGAAGCGCACCAGCGTCGTGAACAGGCGCCAATCGGCCTCGGTGATGCTGTCGCCGGCCAGATACGGCGTTTCGCCGAGAATGCCTTCGACCCAGTCTAACGCCGCGAAAAGCTTTGAGACGGCCTCGTCGTAGGCGTCCTGCGTCGTGGCAAAGCCGGCCTTGTAGACGCCGTTGTTGATGTTGTCGTAGACGCGGGCGTTGATGGCGTCGATGTCTTTGCGCAGCGCCTCGGGGTAGTAATCATCAGTGTTGCCGGTCAGCTCGTCGAAGGCCGAGTTGAACATGCGGATGATTTCGGAGCTTTCGTTGGAGACGATGGTGCCGGTCTTCTTGTCCCACAACACGGGCACGGTCACGCGGCCGGTATAGTGCGGGTCGGCCTCGGTATAGACCTGCCAGAGCGTGTCCTTGCCGAACAGCGCATCGCCGGTCGAGCCTTCGTCCTTGTTGAAGCTCCAGCCGGTTTCGTCCGGCATCTTGGGCGAGACCACAGACACCGAAATCAGCTTGTCGAGGTCCTTGAGCTTGCGGAAGATCAGGGTACGGTGCGCCCAGGGGCAGGCGAGCGAAACGTAAAGATGGTAGCGGTCGGCCTCAGCGGCAAAACCGCCCTCGCCGGAGGGCCCCGGCGCGCCATCGGCAGTCAGCCAGTTGCGGAAGCCGGCCTGCGAACGGACGAACTTGCCACCGGTCTTGGCGGTGTCATACCACTGGGTGGACCATTTTCCGTCGATCAATTGTCCCATCTTGGCGCCCTTTCGGTCATCGTGGTGTCAGCATTGATGGGTCAAATCCCACACTGCCGGACATGGTTGCGATTTCACGGCAAACCTAGGATCGGCCGCGGCGCGAAAGAAGAACGCGTCTGCGCAACAGTGCGTTGTGCATTTGGGACACAGCAGCGTCCCAATGGAGGATTCCGGACCATGAGCCACACATTCCCATTTACGGGCAAATCCACGGGTGCTAATGCGAATCCAGACGTGGAGGCGTCCAGGATGGTGAAGGTTTTGCAGACGAACCGACGACGCTAGGCGGTCGTTCGAGCGGTGGCCCAAGGGCTGGCCGTGAGCTGTTATCTGCACTCCTTTTCTGGACCATGACCCATGACCACGCCTGGTGCGGCCGAGGCCGCTGCTACCCCTGCTGCAAATCTGCTCACCGTACGGCCCGCCACCGCCGCCGATGATGCGTTCGTCGACGATCTGCAGGCCATCGCCTTCGGGCCCGGCCGCTTCGCGCGGACCGCGTTCCGGGTGCGCGAGCGCTTCCCGATCGACACCTCGCTCAGCCTCATCGCCGAAGTCGATGGCGTGTCCTGCGGCTCGGTCTGGATGACCCCGATCAGCGTCGGCGGCATGAAGGGGTATCTGCTCGGGCCGCTGGCCACGCACCCCAATTTCCGCAAGCGCGGCGCCGGCAAGCTCTTGGCGCGCGAAGTCAGCAAGCGGGCACTGGCGCGGGGCGAAGGCCACTTCGTGCTGCTGGTCGGCGACCAGGATTACTACTGCCCGCTCGGGTGGGAGATCACCACCCCCGGCGCCATCCAGTTCCCCGGTCCCGTCGACACCAGCCGCGTGCTGCTGATGGCCGAAGACAAGAGCCTCGCCAAGTCGCTGACCGGGCCGATTGCGGCATTCGAGGCTGGGCGGTAGCGGCGCGTCAACAACGCC
>CAJYKO010000382.1 GCA_913775215.1 uncultured Devosia sp.
CTCGTCGGCGGCGTTGGCAGCCTCGAAGTGAGCCCCGGCGTTGATGTGGTCGACAGCGATTTCTATCCCGCTGATCACAAGGCGCATACGCTCCGCAACCGCGAAATCCTACGCAGCCTCAAGCGCAACGAGGTCGATCTCGACTGGACCTATGTTTCTCCACCGCTCGAGATCAGGGCGGGCGAACGCACTGGCAAATTCCGGCTCGGGGAAGATCAACTGCTGCGCGACGCAGAGGGCAATAGCCGCATCTCCGAAGCCGATTTTGCCATCGCCATTCTCGACGAACTCGAACAGGGCCGCTTCATCAGGCGCCGCTTTACCGCTGCCTATTGAGCCTGCTGCCAGGACTTTGACATGACCAATTTCAAGCGCCGGCTCAATCTCAATGTCGGCATCAACACGACCGGCTATCTCGGCTCTGCGTGGAAATATCGCACCGGCACCCGCGATGAGATCACCGACCCGGCCTATTACCTGCGCCTGACGCAATTGGCGCATCGGGGCAAGTTCGACTCGGTGTTCTTTTCCGATCATCCTGCGCTGATGACCGACCCGAACAGCCGGCCGTTTCACACGATCGATCCGCTGATCCTCGTGACAGCACTCGCCGCGCAAGTGCCCGATATCGGATTCGTCGCGACGATGTCGTCGACCTATAACTCGCCCTACAACCTGGCGCGGCGTACGCAATCGACCGATATCATTTCCGGCGGGCGGCTGATCATAAACGTGGTCTCCAGCTTCAACCCGAGCGTGGCGGCCAATTTCGGCAGCGAGCCGCTGCCGCCGCGCGAGGTACGCTACGTGAAAGCACGCGAGTTCCTCGATGTCGCCAAGCAATTATGGGCGAGCTGGGACCCGCGCCGCGCCGGGGATGTGCCGCCAGAACGGTTCTGGGACGCAAGTCAGGCGAAACCGATTGACCACGTCGGCGACCATTTTTCGGTCAAGGGTCCGCTCAACGTGCCGCGCGGCCCGCAGGGGCATCCGGTGATCGCGCAGGCCGGTGCCTCGGAAGGCGGTATCGATCTTGCAGCGCGCCATGGCGAGATCATCTACAGCAACATTCTTTCCCGGCCAGCCGGCCAGGCGTTTCGCAAGAAAGTGTTCGATCGCGCGCGGGAAGTCGGCCGCGATACCTCGGAAATCCGCATCGTGCCGGGCCTCGTGGCCATTGTCGGCGAAACCCGTGAGGAAGCGCTGCGCAAGCACGAGCTCTTTAGTGGTGCCGGATCCGAGGATGGTCTCATCAAGCGCTTCATCAAGGAAAATGGGCTCGACCCCGACACCTTTGATCCGGACGTGGTGCTCGATAGCGAGAGCTTCGTACCCGATCCGAACCGCATTCAGGCCGTCGGGATGGGACTCGGGCTTTCCGATCTTCTGAGGCATGAGAAGCTGACGGCGCGCGAGGCGGTGCGACGGTCGGAGGGTTATCATCGACTTGTGCTGGGCACGCCTGACGACGTGGCCGATCAAATCATCGACCTCTGGGAAGATGGAACGGTGGATGGCTACACCTATCAGCCGCCGCGCGCCCCGGACGATATCGAGGAATTCGTCGAGAAGGTCATACCGATCCTACAGGATCGCGGCGCTTATCCCACGGAATACGAGGGCAAAACCATTCGCGATCGATATGGGCTACCCTACCCCGCCTGACCCCCTTGTCACATTCAGAGCCAATCCTGGAGTTCCCAATGCCATCGGAATTTATCGGCCATACGTCAAACCGAGAGGGGTCCGACATTGTCCCGACATCTGGCCCAGTCATCGACAAGAGCTACATTCGCAACCATGCGCAGGCCGCCGAGGCGGCTGGCATCGACCGGTTGCTGATTGGCCAATTCGCCCAATGGCCAGACAACAACCAGATCGCAGCTTACGTCTTCAGCCAAACTGAGCGCATCGGCGCGCTACTGGCGCATCGCCCCGGCCTGATGGCCCCCACCCTCGGCGCGCGCCAATTGGCAACCCTCGACCAGTTTTCCGAAGGTCGGGTCTGGGTGCACATCATCACCGGCGGCTCGGATACCGACCAAGCCCGCGACGGCGATTTCGAAGACCATGACACCCGCTATGCGCGCACCGACGAATATATCGAGGTGCTCAAGAAGGTCTGGGAAAGCGAGGCCCCCTTCGACCACGAAGGCCGCTTTTACAAGTTCAAGGGCGCCTTCAGCCAGGTCAAACCGTTTCAGAAGCCACGTATTCCGATCTCCTTTGGCGGTTCTTCCGATGCGGCCATCGCCGTAGCCGGAAAGCACGCCGATATTTATGCCCTCTGGGGCGAGCCGCTCGATGGGACGCGTGAGACCATTGCCAAAGTGCGCGCGGCCGCAGCGGCCAATGGCCGAGATCCGAACGACATCCGGTTTACGCTGGCGTTCCGCACCATCGTTGCCGACACCGAGGACCAGGCCTGGTCCAATGCCGCAGAAATCCTTGAAAAGGTGAAACAGGGCGTGGCTCGGCAAGCCGGTGGCAATGGCGAAAAACTGCCGAGCAATGTTGGTTCTGTCCGCCTTCGCGACGCGGCAAAGCGCGGCAAGGTGCTCGACAAGCGACTTTGGACCGAGGTCGCCGAAGCAAGCGGGGCCGGCGGCAATTCGACGGCGCTGGTCGGCACACCCG
>CAJYKO010000383.1 GCA_913775215.1 uncultured Devosia sp.
CCTCCTTTTTCTGACAGGTCTTCTGCTGATGTCCTCCACATCCGCCAAAACTGCCGAACCCTACTCGGTCTACACTCTCAAAGGGGCATGTGAGATTTTTTCTATCGGCGACGAAGACCTCACGAGCGTCTGCGCCGGTGAAGTCATGCAGGTGGTCTACACAGACAGCCGCATGGATCTCTCGATCTGGACCGATGATCCATCCGGCCGCTTCTTCGTTTTCAGCGGCAAGTTAGGGAGGAGGGGCGACGACCTCGTCCAGACCGTAGATCAGATCACTGACGGCAAGGACGGCAGCGGCAATAACAACGTCGACCTCAAGGCCACCGGCGAATGCATTCTCACCGGCAACCCCTCAACCAGTCGCGCTCACTATAAGTGCGAAGCAACAGACAAAGCCGGCACGACCTACCGCTTCGGCTTCCTCACCGATGGCACACCGCCAGAAAACATGCTTGACTGACTACTTCAGCATCCACTCATGCTCGGGGGCATTGTAAAACTTCCACACCCGCTTCGGCCCGGCCATGACGTTGAGATAATAAAGATCATACCCCGCCGTCGTTGCCACTGGATGATAGCCCCGCGGCACCAGGGTGACATCGCCATCCTCAACCGCCATCGCCTCATCAAGGCTCCGGTCATCGGTATAGACGCGCTGGAAGGCGAAACCCTGCGGCGGATTCATGCGGTGATAATAGGTTTCTTCCAGAAAACTCTCGTTGGGCAGATCATCCTGATCATGCTTATGCGGCGGATAGGACGACGTATTGCCCTGCGGCGTGATCACTTCCACCACCAGCAGCGCGTTCGCCGCGCCATCGTCCTCCGGCATGATATTATAGACGTGCCGCACATTTGCGCCCTTGCCGCGTGAAATCCGCGGATGCGTCCCTGGCGGAATGACCTTGGCATGAAAATCCCCCTCGCCCGGCGCCGAGCACACGGCCAGCTCAAGGTCCGTCGTCGCATCGACCGCCCAGTCCCGCCCTGCCGGCACATAAAGCGCCCAGGGCGCGCCCTCGAACGGGCTCATGCGTTCGCCCAGCTCGCCGAAATCTTCGCCATCGACGGCAAAGCGCCCCTTGCCGGAGACGAGCACCAGGCAAACCTCGCGCTCCCCCGTCGCCTCGCCATAGGCCTCTCCCGGCTTTAGCTTGTGGAGCCCGAAGCCGACATGCGTCCAGCCGGCCGAAGCCGGCGTCACATCATGAATCTTGCCGCTCGTCGCCGTCGACCGGACCAGCAGGGGGGACTTGCTCATTCTTTGGCTCCTCCTTGGGGAAGGCGTAGAAGAAATTCCAGAGTGAATAGGCCAGGGCCGCGCCCACCAGCACCATCCACAGCGTTTCCTTGGTCCAGACCACTTCCCAGATCAGCCAGGCGGCGAGAAATACCACCACAGCCACGCGCCGCCAAAGCGGCCTGAACCAGTTCACATCATTCTGCTTGAGAGCCATAGCCAATCCTCGGTTTGGCCTGCTCTAGCAAACCCTAGCCGTTGGGGAAACCTTGCGTCTCGACGGTATAACCCGCCGCCGCCATCACCCGCATCAGTTCCTTGTGCCCCACCTGCGCCATTTTAAGCGGCGGGTTCTTCTTGGGATCCTGCTCCGCCTCGACGACAAACCAACCCTCATAGCCGTGATCGGCCAACCGCTGTACGATGGCGCCAAAGTCGAGAGAGCCATCTCCCGGCACCGTGAATGCACCCAATGCCACCGCATCCAAAAAGCTCTGCTTTGAGCGATCGAGCCCATCGACCACCGACCGGCGAATATCCTTCACATGCACATGATTGATCCGCGCATGATGCTTGTCGATCGCCCGCAGCGGATCGCCGCCAGCAAAAGCCAAATGCCCAGCATCGAGCAAAAGCGGAATACCTTCCCCCGATGCCGCCATAAACGCATCGAGCTCCGGCTCCGTCTCGACCACTGCCGCCATATGGTGGTGGTAGCTCAACGGCATGCCTTGGTCGGCGCACCATTCGCCAAATTGCGTCACCTTCCGCCCATAAGCCTTCATCTCGTCGTCCGAAAGCTTAGGCTTCTGCGCCAGCGGCACCTCGCGCTTCCCCTGGATCGATCGGCCGACTTCGCCATAGACGATGCACGGCGCATCGACCGCCTTGAAGAGTTCGATCATCGGCTGGATACGGTCCTTGTTGACCGAGAGCTCTTCCTCGACCAGCGTTCCCGAAAACCACCCGCCGCAAAGCGTCACGTCAGCCGCCTTCAGGATCGGCAGCATCACCTCCGGATCATCCGGAAACCGCCGCCCTTTCTCCATGCCTGTAAAGCCAGCCGACCGTGACTGGCGCAGGCATTCCTCGAGCGACACATCATCGCTCAACTCCACCAGATCGTCGTTCCACCACGCGATCGGCGACATCCCAAGTTTGGCTTTCATTCTTCCATTCCTCCATCCACAAGCCTCCCTTCTCTCACCGCGTCATGCCCGCGAAAGCGGGAATCTCATCGCGTGCCAGAGGGATTCCCGCTTTCGCGAGAATAACGTCGTGGAATAATTACCCAATCCGCTGCGCCTGCAACGCCTTCAGATACCCCTCACGCGCCGCATTGACCGTTGGCCGATCGCTCACCTCCGGCACCGCCACATCCCACCAATGGCCACCCGCATCCGTGGTGATCAACGGATCGGTATCGATCACGAACACCCGCACACCGCCTTGGCCCTCGCTCGCCGCCAATTCAGCCTCGAGCTCAGCCACCGACCCCACCTTCTTGGCCACGGCGCCCATGGACGCGGCATGCGCCGCAAAGTCCACGTTCGGCATTTCGACGTGATAGGTGTCGCGGAAAAGGTTGTTGAAGTTAGCCCCGCCGGTCGCCATCTGCAGCCGGTTGATGCAGCCATAGCCGGAATTGTCGAGCAGCACGATGGTCAGCGATACGCCCATCATTACCGCGCTGACGATTTCCGAATTCATCATCAGATACGAGCCATCCACGACCATGACGACGACGTCGTCCTCAGGCCGTGCCAGCTTGACGCCGAGCCCGCCGGCAATCTCATAGCCCATGGTCGAAAAGCCGTAGTCGAGGTGATAGCTGCCCGGCGCATCGGCGCGCCACAACTTGTGCAATTCGCCCGGCAAGCCGCCTGAAGCACAGACCAGCGTTGCCTTCGTGCGCCCACGCTGCACGGCACCGATCACCTGCGCGTCCGATGGCAGTTCGGCATTGGTTGCCGCCCGCGCCGCATCGGCGTCCTTGATCCAATCTTCCTTGCCGCGCAAGGCCTTATACGTCCAATCGGAATCAACCCGCCAACCCATCAGCGCCGCATCCAGCGCTTCAAGTCCCACGCGAGCATCGGCCACGAGCGGCAGCGCATTGTGCTTGTGCGCGTCGAACGGTTGCACGTTGAGCCCGATGACCCGCACATTCTCGTTCTTGAACAGCGCCCAGGAGCCTGTCGTAAAATCCTGCAGTCGCGTACCGACCGCCAGCACCACATCCGCCTCTTCAGCCAAAATGTTGGACGCCGACGAGCCCGTCACCCCGACCGAACCCATATTGAGCTCATGTTCATGGGGCAGGGCGCTCTTGCCCGCCTGCGTCTCCATCACCGGAATGCCGTGCTCCTCGGCGAACGCTGCAAGGCTCTCAGTGGCCTCTGAATAGAGCACGCCACCACCGGCAATGATCACCGGCTTCTTCGCCAGCTTCAGCGCCGCCGCTGCCGTCGCGAATTCATCCGCATCCGGCATGATCCGCCGCGGCACCCACACCTTCTCCGCAAAAAAGCTCTCGGGATAGTCATAGGCTTCCGCCTGCGTATCCTGGCAAAGGCTCAGCGTCACTGGCCCGCATTCGGCCGGATCGGTAAGAACCTGCATCGCCCGCCGCAGCGCCGGAATGATCTGCTCGGGCCGCGTAATCCGGTCGAAATATCGGCTCACCGGCCGGAAACAGTCATTGGCTGAAACTGTGCCGTCGGCCCAATTTTCCACCTGTTGCAGCACCGGGTCCGGCAGCCGATTGGCAAACACATCGCCGGGCAGCAACAAAACTGGAATCCGGTTCACATGCGCCAGCGCCGCTGCCGTCACCATGTTGAGCGCACCCGGCCCGATGGAGCTCGTCACCGCCATGAACCGGCGGCGGAAATTGGCTTTTGAGTAAGCGATGGCGGCATGCGCCATGCTCTGCTCGTTCTGCCCGCGATAGGTCGGCAGCGTCTCCTTGACGCCATAAAGCGCCTCGCCCACCCCGGCCACATTGCCATGCCCGAATATCGCAAAGACCCCGCCAAAAATCGGCACGGTCTCGCCCGCAATCACCGTCTTCTGCGCCGTCAAAAACCGCGCCACGGCCTGAGCCATCGTCAATCGAACAGTTTTCTGGCTCATGGCCACTCCTCATTCTTCTGGTGAGTTACCCCCACCTAGCCTCCCCTTTATAGAGGGAGGGACATATCGAATTCTGCCGAGAAATTTGTGCGCCACCGGCAGATCCCTCCCCCTACCAGGGGGAGGCCAGGTGGGGGTAACCCTCAAACCCCATCCCAGGCCGCAACCAGCCCACCAAACCGCTCCGCCATCATCGCCACGGCCTCATCGTCGCCGATCCGACCATCTAGCCAGGCCCTTGCCGCGTCGCCGAAAATCGTCCGCCCCACGGCAAAGCCCTTGACCCATTTTGCCCCCTTGGCTGCCTTGAAGCCAGCCATCAGTTCCTCCTGCGGCGCATCGAGCCCCAAGAGAACCACGCCACGGCAATAGGGGTCATTGGCGTCGATCGTCGCATCGATCTGCCGCCAGGCCTTCTCGTCCTGGCTTTCGAGCTTCCACCAGTCCGGCTTGATCCCGGCGGCATAGATATCGCTCATGGCCCGCGCCACGGTGACATTGTTGATCTCGCCATGCTTGCCGGCAATGATCTCGACCAGGAGTTCGCGCCCAACCTTGCGCGCCGCATCGAATGCCGAGCGAAGCTTGGCAATCTGCATCTGCCGCAACTCGGCCGTATCGTCCGGATGATAGAAGCACAGCACCTTGATGCAGTGATCCACCGGCCATTCGACCAGCCGCGACCCCAGATCCTGCGTAAACTCAAACTGCAGCGGCCGCGCTCCCGGCAACTCGATGGGCTTCGCCACCCAGAAATTCGCAATGGCACTAGCCGCATAAAGCGCATCGCGCCCATATTTGTCGTCGAGCAGCATGCCAAAGCCATCGCGCCCGCCAGCCACTTGCGCTGCGGCCTTCACCGCCAGCACCTTCAGCTCAGGAATCCGCGCCAGCTTCTGCGCATCGCCCGCCGCCATCTCTTCAAGCTGCAGCCGATGATCGATCGCCAGTGCGCGGAGGCTCGGAATCTCGCGGCGCCGCGTCGTCGCCCAATGGACGTGACTGATCGCTTCGTCCTTGCGCAGCGCCCGTTCCTTGCTGCCATGCTCAAGGAAATAATTGAGCTCCGTCCAGGTCGGAATTTCGGGCGCACAGAGCAGCCGGCTCACCGCAAAAGCCCCGCAGGCATTGGCCCAGGTCGCGCTCGTTTCATGCGGTTCGCCCCGCAGCCAGCCGCGCAGAAACCCGCTCATAAAGGCGTCGCCGGCCCCGAGCACATTATAGACTTCGATGGGAAATCCCTTCCCAACGATACCGTCTTCAAGATCATCCGGAATGGCCCCATCATAAACGATGCAGCCCATCGGCCCGCGCTTGAGCACGATCGTCCCATTCGAATAGGAGCGAATGGTCTTGAGTGCCGCCGTCAGATCGCTTTCGCCCGAGGCAATCAGCACCTCTTCCTCGGTTCCGACGATCAGGTCGCAATCGGCCAGCACCGTCTGCAGGTGCTTGGAA
>CAJYKO010000384.1 GCA_913775215.1 uncultured Devosia sp.
AGAGTGTGACCAGGAGGATGCCAACCCAGAAGACGGGGATGGCAATGCCGAGTTGGGAGACGACCGAAATTGCCGTGCCATACCATTTTTCGGAGCGCACCGCGGCGAGAATGCCCAAGGGAACGGCAAGGATCAGCGCGATCAAGAAGCCCAGGAAAGTCAGCGGCAGGGTGACCGACATGCGGTTGCCAATCTCTCCGAGCACCGAGGCGCGACTGACGAAGGAGGTGCCGAGATCGAGGCGCGCGATATTGCCGAGGAAGCTGACGAATTGCACGGCGAGCGGCTGGTCGGAGCCGACCTGGGCGCGGGCGGCGGCGATCTGGTCTTCGGTGGCGCCGACGCCGAGGAGGGCATTGGCGGGATCGCCGGGCAGGAGGCGCAGGAGCACGAAGAGAACCACCGCTGCGACGAAGAGCGAAGCGAGAAGGATCAGCGTGCGGCGGAGCAGGTAGACGAGAATGGGGAGATTCCTTGCGCGGGTAGCGGCGCAATATTAGCGGGGGAGTGAAAGCAAAGCCACCAGCTGGTGGGCCGGTGGGAGGTTTTGATGGGGATGGTGAGTGACCCCCACCTAGCCTCCCCCTGTGAGGGGGAGGGATTTTCGAGTTTGTCTCGGCTGCGTCGCTTACCACACACTCGTTGTCATCCCCGCGCAGGCGGGGATCCATCTTGAGATCTCAGGATGGGCCCCGGCTTTCGCCGGGGTGACATCGTGTGATCGGGAAGACTATTCGCTCTTCTGAATGTCGTAGGCGAAGAACTGGGAGTTCAAGCCGTTGACCGGGTAGCCGGTGACGTTGGCGGCGGAGACGACGATCTGGGGATAGAGGTAGAGCCAGTTGCTGGCGGCGTCTTCGGCGATGAGCTTATTGGCTTCAGTGAGCTTTTCGGTCTGTTCGGCTTCGGTTGCGGCGGACTCAGCGTCAGCGATCAGCTTGACGACGTCGGGGTTATTGTAGCCCCAGTAGAAGTCGGGGTTGCCGTAGAAGACGATGTCGCGGTGGTTGACGTGTTCCTGGAGCGTCGCCTGGAAATCGTGGGCCTGGTAGACCTTGGTGTACCACTCGTTGGCGGTGATGATGTTGATGTTCACCTTGACGCCGATCTTGGCATATTCGGACTGCAGGAACTGCGCGACGATCGGATGCGGATCGTAGTCAGGCGTGTCGAGGGTGAATTCGAAACCATCGGGATAGCCGGCCTCGGCGAGGAGGGCCTTGGCGCTTTCGACGTCATAGGCATCGACGCCCGTGAGATCGACATACCAGGGATCGGTCGGCGGCACGAAGGAGCCAATCAGGGTGCCGTATTCGCCCCAGATGGAATTGAGGAGGCGGGCCTTGTCGGTTGCGCGGGCGAGAGCCTTGCGAACCTTGACGTTGTCGAAGGGGGCGACGCGATCGTTGTAAGCCAGGATTTCCTTGGTGGTGGAAGCGCCTTCGGTGACGGTATAGGCCGAATTGCCCTGGAATTGGGCTAGCGAATCCGGGCTCTGGACCGAGGTGATAATGTCGACGGCGTTCGTCAGAAGCGCATTGTTGAGCGCGGTGGCGTCGGTGAAATAAGTGTAGATCACTTCCCCATTGGTCGGGGCGTCGCCCCAATAGGCGTCATTGCGCTCAAGCGCCAGGGCCGAACCGCGGCGCCATTCGCCGAGCGTATAGGGGCCGGTACCGTCTTCGGTGGCGGTGATGTCGGTGGCGGCGTCGTTGACTATCCAGACATAGGAGAGGTTGTAGGGCAGCGAGATCGAGCGGGCCGAAAGCTTGATCACGACCGTCTGGTCATCGGGGGTTTCGATGCCGGTGATGGTGGAAAGGCTCTTCTTGCGGGAGCTTTTCGACGCTTCGGCAGTGACGCGCTCGATGGAATATTTCACATCGGCTGCAGTCAGCGGATCGCCGGAATGGAAGGTGACGCCGGGCTTGAGCTTAAAGGTATAGGTGAGGCCGTCTTCGCTGGCTTCGTAGCTCTCGACGAGCTTGGGTTCGACGGAACCGGCATCGGTCAACTCAAACAGGGCTTCATAGACATTGCCATTGAAGGCTTCGTTGATGCCCTGGCCTGCGCCGGCGGTGTTGTCGAGATTTTGCGGCTCATAGAGCGAGCCGATGCGGATGGTGGCATCGGCATTGTAGTCCTGCGCGAAGGCTGCGGCGGGGAGAGTGACGCCAGCCAGAAGGGCCGCGACGAGGAGAGTTTTGGTGGTCATTTGACGCTCCGAAAAAGGGCTGGCCGGGAGCTTAAAAGCTTGCCCGGAATATCACTATCTGTCCGGTCGACAATCTTGTGCCGGGGCTTTCGTCGATGAGGTATTTTGTACTCCCGGTTTCGCCGAAATGAAAACGCCATTTCAGGCGGTTGTGGTGGGACATGTGCCTAGGGTTTCCGCCATCGTAAAATCTACATAAGATTGCTTCGTTCAGTCGGGGCGGTCATGATCGAGGAAGACGACCAACGCGGATTTGGCGAACAGCCCATGGCACGGTTCGATGCCGCGGTTGATATGGCCGTGGCCTTTTATCGCTTTGCCCTGCAGTGTTACCAATATCGCTGTGCGATCAGTGGCTTGAGCGTCGCGCCTCAGGATGAGAATCTGCATGAGAAACTCGAGGTGGTCCTGATCCATCCACGTGAATTCGGCGGCGAATTGGAGATCGGCAATGTGCTGGTTCTCGACTCGCGCGTGGCGCAACTTTTTTCCACTGGGGTGCTGAGCGTTGCCGAAGACGGAACGGTGCTGGTGGCGCGGCCGAAGGAGATTCCGGCTGAACTCGAGGGGGCGCTACGGCCCGGCGCGGCGCTGTTTTTGCCGCAAGATCAGTTGCTGCGGCCGAGCGATAAAAACATGCAGTTTCATCGGCTTACCATTGCGCGTTACAAGCCTTAGCGCATTCGGTTAGCTGTGTGAATTTGTTGCGGTGGCTGGTTTTTTGCCGGCGACGGGTGCAGGCTGAGGCAAACTTCCATACCAGGATTTTGCACCGTGCCCTTTCCAGATCTCACTCATCCGGCGCTCGGCGCCTATCGCAGCAGCGTTGAAATGCCTGGTGATTTCGCCAGTTTCTGGTCGGACACGCTGGCGCAATCGCGCGCGGCGGGCGGCAAGGTCGAAATGGTGCCGGCCGAGACGAGCCTTAAGCTGATCGAAGCATTTGACGTGACTTTTCCGGGGTTTGATGGGCAACCGGTAAAGGGTTGGTTGCTGTTGCCGAAGGCGCGCGAGGGCAAGCTGCCACTCGTCGTGCAATTTATCGGCTATGGCGGCGGGCGCAGCTTTCCCCATGAACTGCTGCATTGGGCGGCTTCAGGCTACGCTTACTTCCGCATGGATACGCGCGGGCAGGGCAGTAGCTGGAGCATGGGCGCGACCTCGGACCCGGTGGGCACGACGCCATCCATTCCTGGCGTGATGACCAAGGGCGTACTCGACAAGAACGACTATTATTATCGTCGCCTGTTCACCGACGGTGTCCGCGCGGTCGACATGTTGCTTGGCCAAGACTTTGTCGATCCTGAGCGCGTTGCCGTTTGCGGCGGTAGCCAGGGTGGCGGCATCGCGCTTGCGGTTGCGGGGATCGATAATCGGGTGAAGGCCGTGATGCCGGATGTGCCGTTTCTTTGCGATTACCCCCGTGCGGTGCGGACAGCGGGCCGCGATCCTTATCTCGAGATTGTACGCTTCCTGGCCCAGCACAGGGATAAGTCAGGTCAAGTCTTTGAAACGCTGCGCTATTTCGATGGCGTCAACTTTGCGCGGCAAAGTCAGGCGGCGGCGTTGTTTTCAGTGGCACTGATGGACGATGTCTGTCCGCCCTCGACGGTCTATGGCGCCTATCAGGCCTTCGCCGGCAGCGATAAAACCATTGTGGAATATGAGTTTAATAACCACGAAGGCGGCGGGCCGTTCCAGGATCGCGAGCAGATGAAATGGCTCGGACAACGGTTCGGGATGGCCTAAAACGGGAAAAACTTGCTTTACTCAAGAAACGCAAATATTGCGTAATTGAGTGAGGAGGGTCTTTCATGGCCAGCAAGCGCGCGAACCAAGCCGATATTGCCGAAAAGCTCGGTGTATCCGTATCGACGGTGTCGCGGGCGTTGGCCAATGAGATCGGCATCAGCGACGCGGTGCGGCGGGATGTGCAGCGCGTCGCGCGGATGCTGGGCTATAAGAGCAAGCATGTGCCAGCGGCGGCGAGCCTTGATAAGCGCGCCGTCGCCATGGTGCCGCTTAATGGCGCCATGGGTAACCTGACGAGCTTTTATCACGGCATTGTCGAAGGCATGCGTGCCCAGGCGGCAGAACAGGGCATTTTGCTTGATGTGCGGCTCGTCAACGAAGAGACGGTAACGCTGGATTTTATTCAGCGGCACATGGCCAAGACCGGTGCCAATGGGCTGGTCCTGGCGGGGATCGATCCCGATGAAGCGCTAGCGCTATGGGCGATCGACGCCGATATCAGCGTGGTGCTGGCCAATGGTGTCGATCCGCTGATGCGATTGAGTTCGGTGTCTCCGGCCAATTTCTTTGGCGCCTATATGGCGACCAAATATCTGCTCGATGCGGGGCATCGCCGGATCCTCCACTATACTTATCGGCACCGCCAGACGATCATGCAGCGACGCCGCGGGTTTGAGGCGGCAATGGCAAGTGTGCCGGGTGCCGAGGCGACCGTCGTGATCTCGAACGAGCATTCGAGCAGCGATCTCCTTGCCGATCTGTTGGCCGGAAAATATGACGTAACGGCAGCTTTCTGCTGGAACGATGGGGTGGCGGTATCGATGGTCGATGCGCTGCTGGGGCAAGATTCGCCAATGCCCAAGGGTTTTTCCATGATGGGCTTTGACGATCTGCCAATTGCCGGCATGGCCAATCCGCGGCTGAGCACGGTGCGGGTCGATCGCGAGGCGATCGGGCGTGGCGTGATCCGGCTTTTGGCGCAACAGCTCGAAGGCGAGCGGGCGGTACAGCACCTTGAGGTGGGGCTGACGCTGGTCGAGGGCGAGACGGTGCATCGGCTGGATTGAGGGCGCTCACCGCCACGTACTCTTAGTAGTCCTCGTCCTGAAACGCGCAGCGCGGTGTAGCCCCGAAGGACGATGGTTTGTCGCCCTGGCGTCCACTCATGCGCCCTCGTGCTTCGAAGCTAGGCTTTGTTTCGCACCTCACCATGAGGGCTTCTTTTTTTCTGGGTTGTGCGTTGAATGCCCCAGTTTTGCGATCCTCTTCGGACCCCATCCCCCTGCATTTGCAACGCAATTGTCGCAATATTGCGTAATTTGCGTGAATTGCGCAAAACTATTGAATTTGCGCAAGATTGTGCATAGCGTTGCGTAACGTTCGGCGTGATCGGGTAGCATCCCGTTAACATCGAGCGCGGCGTGAGGGGGAATTGGTGGATCTTCGGCTGTGGAATGTGCGACAGGTTCGGGAGGTGCTGGAAAGCGCGCCTGACTTTG
>CAJYKO010000385.1 GCA_913775215.1 uncultured Devosia sp.
AACTCGCGGATGGCGCCTTCGGCCTGGGAGGACGAGGTGCGCATCTTGACCGCCCAATTGGGCCAGTTGGTCAATTTGTTCTCGAGTTCGGGCGGCATGGGGCGGACGTCGAGCTGGGTGACGGCGATGGCGCCCTGGCGGAAAGACGTGCCGACACAGTCACTTGCGGTATCGCCACCACCGACGACGACCACATGCTTGCCGGCTGCCGAGAGCTGGACTTCGTGGCTGACATCCTCGCCGCCGACGCGGCGATTTTGCTGGACGAGGAAGGGCATGGCGTAGTGCACGCCGTTGAATTGCTGGCCTTCGACATCGACCGGACGGGGCCGTTCAGCACCGCCGCAGAGCAGCACGGCATCGTGGTTCTGCTGCAGTTCCGATAGCATTACGTTAACGCCGACATTGGCATTGAAGTGGAACGTCACGCCTTCCGCTTCCATCTGCGAAACGCGGAAGTCGATGTGCTCCTTTTCCATCTTGAAGTCGGGGATACCGTAGCGGAGGAGACCACCGGCGCGGGGTTCGCGTTCGTAGAGGTGAACATCGTGGCCGGCGCGGGCGAGCTGCTGGGCGGCGGCGAGACCGGCAGGGCCGGAGCCGACGACGGCGACCTTCTTGCCGGTCTTTTCAGCGGCGATCTGCGGCTTGACCCAGCCCGACCGGATCGCCTTGTCGGCAATGGCCTGTTCGACGGTCTTGATGGCGACAGGCGCGTCTTCGAGGTTGAGCGTGCAGGCTTCCTCGCAGGGCGCGGGGCAGATGCGGCCGGTGAATTCGGGGAAATTGTTGGTCGAGTGGAGATTGCGCGCGGCTTCTTCCCAATCGCCATTGTAGACGAGGTCGTTCCAGTCCGGGATCTGGTTATGGACCGGGCAGCCGGTATCGCCGTGGCAGAAGGGAATGCCGCAATCCATGCAGCGCGCGGCCTGATCGGTGACGCGCCCTTCGCTCAGGGGAATGGTGAATTCGCCGAAGTGACGAATGCGGTCGGAAGCCGGCTCATAGCGCGGTTCTTCGCGGTCGATTTCGAGAAAGCCTGTTACCTTACCCATGGCTTTGCCCCTTACTTCAACAGATCTTCGGAATAAGGCTTGCAGCTTGCGGATTCGAATTTGCCGCCGGCAAATTCGGGCAAGTTCATCGCTTCCACCTGCTTGACGAAGGTCGGCAACTGGTCGCGATAGCCTTCGCGGCATTGTTCAAGGCTATACCCATCGGGCGCCGTGAACAGGAGCGATTTGAGCGAGCCATCCGGCAGGCGATAGTCCATGACCACGGCCGCATGCGGCGCGGCAAGGGCCGGCAGGATCGAGGCGGACAGCAGCGATGCTGCCAGCAGGATTGGCTTGATCATTCTCATCACTCCGCCGCCGCGTGTGGGGTGGCGCCGCTCTTTTTTTCCATTTCGCGGATGGCGCGGCGTTATTCGACGGGCATGACCTTGACGAACTTGGGGCGCATGTCGACCCAGTTGTCGAGGATCATCTTGGCCTTGCTCGAACCGGTATAGTGCAGATGGTTCGAGATCAGCTGATGGAGGCGCTCGTCGTCGTGCTTGGTCATGTCGCCGGAAATGTCGACGCGGCCATGCCATTCGAGGTCTCCACCATGGTGGTGGAGTTTGCGCATCAGGTCTTCTTCTTCCTGCACCGGTTCGAGATCGACCATGGCGAGGTTGCAGCGGCTGCGGAACGTGCCGTCCTCGTCGAGGACATAGGCGACGCCGCCCGACATGCCGGCTGCGAAGTTGCGACCCGTCGGGCCGATGACGACGACGAGACCGCCGGTCATATATTCGCAGCCATGGTCGCCCGTGCCTTCGACGACGGCGATGGCGCCGGAATTGCGGACGGCGAAACGTTCCCCGGCAATGCCGCGGAAGTAGGCTTCACCGGCAATGGCGCCATAAAGCACCGTGTTGCCGACGCTGATCGACTTGTTGGGGTCGAACGAGACCTTATCGGACGGGCGCACGACGATGCGGCCACCGGAAAGGCCCTTGCCGACATAGTCGTTGGCGTCGCCGATCATGTCGATCGAGATACCCTTGGCAAGGAAAGCGCCAAAGGCCTGGCCGGCGGTGCCGCGGAGGGTGATCGAGATCGTGTCCTCGTTGAGCCCTTCATGGCCATACTTCTTGGCGAGGGCGCCGGAGAGCATGGCGCCGGCCGAGCGATCGCGCGAGCGGATCGGCAGCTCGAACTGGACGGCAGTGCCGTTTTCGAGGGCCGGCTTGGCGAGCTCGATGAGCTTGCGATCCAGCACTTCTTCCAGATGGTGGTTCTGGAGTTCGGAGTGATAGAGCGTGTCACCGCCAAGGGGCTCGGGCTTGTAGAAGACTTTTGCGAGGTCAATGCCTTCGCTCTTCCACTGGTCTTCGGCACGGCGCTGATCGAGGAGGTCGGAACGGCCGATCAGTTCGTTGAGCGTGCGCGCACCCATTGATGCCATCAGACCACGCAGTTCTTCGGCGATGAAGAAGAAGTAGTTGATGACGTGTTCGGGCGTGCCCTTGAAGCGCTTGCGCAGCACCGGGTCTTGCGTCGCGACGCCGACCGGGCAGGTATTGAGGTGGCACTTGCGCATCATGATGCAGCCGGCCGCGATCAGCGGCGCAGTCGAGAAGCCGAATTCGTCGGCGCCGAGCAGGGCACCGATGAGGACGTCGCGACCGGTCTTCAAACCACCATCGACCTGCAGCTTTACGCGGGAACGGAGGCGGTTGAGGACGAGGGTCTGGTGCGTTTCGGCGAGGCCGATTTCCCAGGGGCCGCCGGCATGCTTCAGCGAAGTCAGGGGCGAAGCGCCCGTGCCGCCATCATAGCCGGAGATGGTGATGTGATCGGCGCGCGCCTTGGCAACGCCGGCCGCAACCGTGCCGACGCCCATTTCGGACACGAGCTTGACCGAGATGTC
>CAJYKO010000386.1 GCA_913775215.1 uncultured Devosia sp.
AAATCAGGTATTTGAAAAGATACCCGGTGACTTCCAGGAAACCGGATTACCGCCCTGTGCCTAGCTGCCGGAACCGGGTTCGTACCCTCCGGGTTGTGCTTGCGCGCAAGGAGAAAGCCATGCCGACCAGCGTCAAAATCCTCGACACCATTCCCGTCACGCACAATGTCCGTCACTACCGCGTCGAGCGCCCCAAAGGTTTCAAATTCACCCCCGGCCAGGCGACCGAACTCAGCATTGACCGGACGGGCTGGGAGGACAAGAAGCGCCCCTTCACCTTCACAAGTCTGCCCGATGACGATGTGCTCGAATTCACTATCAAGAGTTATTTCGATCATACCGGTGTCACCAACCAGCTCTGGTCGCTGGGCGCCGGCGATAGCCTCATCCTTCGCGATGCCTGGGGTACGATCCAGTATAGGGGGCAGGGCACGTTCATAGCCGGTGGCGCAGGCGTCACCCCATTCATCGCTATCCTCCGCCATCTCAACGCCACCGGCAAAATCGCCGGCAATCGGCTCATCGTCTCCAACCAGACCGAGAAGGACATTATCCTTCGCGATGAGTTCGAAGCCATGAAGGGCCTCGACATCATCTGGACGGTGACGGGCGATGCAAAGTCAAAACTCCTTCAGGAGCGGATCGACGCCGATTTCCTCAAACGCCACGTCAAGGATTTTTCCGGCCACTTTTATCTCTGTGGTCCAGATCCCATGGTTGCCGATATCCGCGACCTTCTCGAAAAGGCCGGCGCCGATGTCGGCAATGTCACCTGGGAGAAATAAGAGACTTATGCGGGACACATTCTTGGCGTGCCGCCGCCCACCCAAAAGGCTCTCTTATGATGCTTCGTGCCAGGAGACGGTGCAGTTTCGCCCATTCTTCTTGGCGCGATAAAGAGCCTGGTCGGCCTTGACCATCAGGCCGGTCAGATCGTCGATGTCGGGATCAAGGCTGGTAACGCCGAAGCTGGACGTCACACAAAGCGGCGGTTCTGTTCCAGCAAACTGACTAGTCTCGATGGTTCGGCGCAGTTTTTCAGCGACCGCCAGGGCAGATGCGAGGTCGGCACCGGGCAAGAGGATAGCAAACTCTTCGCCCCCGAGGCGTCCGACGAGATCGCTGTCGCGGGGTGTATCGAGCGCGATTGCGCTGATCGATTTGAGCACCAGGTCTCCCATGGCGTGCCCATAGGTGTCGTTCACGTGTTTGAAATGGTCGATATCGAAAGCAATGGCGCTGAGCGGGGTGCGGTGACGGCGCGCGAGCGCTACGAAGCGGTCTCCTTCCTCCTTGAAGGCGCGGCGCGTACTCAATCCGGTCAGTCCGTCGGTGCTGGCAAGGCGCCGTAGTTCCAGTTCGTCCATGACGATCTGGGCCAGTTCCCTCAAAATCTGGACTTCGGTATCAGAAAAGCTGCGTGGTGACTGGTCCATGGCGCAGACCGTGCCGATATTGTGTCCGTCGGCAGTGCGGATCGGCATGCCCGCGTAAAAGCGGATGGCAAGCTGTCCCACGACATATGGATTGTCACGGAAGCGGCTGTCCTGGGTAAGGTCTTGAACGACCAGAGGCATGTCGCTTCGGATGGTCTGGCTACAGAATGTATCGCGAGCGGGCATTTCGGACACGTCCATCCCGCAACTCGCCTTGATCCATTGCCGCTGCGCGTCGATCAGCGAAACTGCCGAAGTCGGCACCTTGAAGATCATCTGTACGAGCCGCGCAACCCGGTCGAATGCAGGCTCAGGCGGCGTATCGAGAATATCGTAACGAGCAAGGGCGGCGAGCCGCGCGGTTTCCGTTTCGGCCGGACTGGCTGCGGAAGAAAAGATCGGCAAGGCGGCCTCCGTTCGGTTGGCGGCTAAATGGCCGCGAAATGTACTGGCGAGAACACTTTAGGCTAAAGTTTGGTCCCTTGGTACCCGTCCTGATAAAGGCGGACCCTTGCCAGAAGCGGCATTGCGGTCTATATGGACATCAACATCGTTGCTCTCATTTAGAGAGTGGGTGCCGTGACCGGCCCCGCTCTTTTTGCTTATCTGGGACCCCAATTGGCTTTCGACCTCAACGAGAAACGCTACATCAAGGAAACCGGGCTCGAAGCGCGTATCTCGCGCATCGTCGAGCCGGTGGCCAATGGTTTGGGCTATGCGCTGGTCCGGGTGAAGATCACGCCGGAAAACGGCTGCACCCTGCAGATCATGGCCGAAGACGAAAACGGTCGCTTCAACATCAATGATTGCGAAGCGCTCTCCAAGGATCTCTCGCCCGTCCTCGACGTCGAAGATCCGATCGACCGCGAATATCACCTTGAAGTGTCCTCCGCCGGCATCGATCGTCCGCTGGTGCGCAAGCGCGATTTCGAGCGGTTCCTCGGCCATGAGGCCAAGGTCGAACTGCTCGACATGATCAATGGCCGCAAGCGTTTTCGCGGCGATATCATCGCCGTCGACGACGATGGCGTGACCATCCGTCTGCCCGATGCGCCGGGCGGCACCAATCCCGACCACAAGCTGGCCTTTTCGAGCCTTTCGGAAGCCAAGCTCGTGATGACCGACAAATTGATGGATATGGCGCGCGCCGATCAGGAATTGCATCCGATCGACGACGACGAGACCGAAACGGTCGAATACGCCGATGCCGACAATGACGACGACAACCTCCCCGAGGAGACGAAATAAATGGCTGTTAGCGCGAATCGCCTTGAGCTGCTGCAGATCGCCGATGCCGTTGCCCGCGAAAAGAACATCGACCGCATGGTCGTGATCGAAGCGATGCAGGACGCCATGGAAAAGGCCGCCAAGGGCCGCTATGGCGCCGAGACCGAGATCAAGGTCGAGATCAATCCGCGCTCGGGCGAAACCCGGATGTGGCGTCTTCTCGAAATCGTCGAGGAAGTCGAAGAGCCGAGCCGCCAGGTCAATCTCAAGTTCGCCAAGACCAAGTCGCCCGAAGCCAAGATCGGCGATTTCCTGACTGAGCCGCTGCCGCCGATGGAATTCGGCCGTATTGCCGCCCAGTCGGCCAAGCAGGTCATCGTGCAGAAGGTGCGCGATGCCGAACGCGACAAGATGTTCGAGGAATATTCCGGCCGCGTCGGCGAAATCGTCAACGGCACCGTCAAGCGCGTCGAATACGGCAATGTGATCGTCGATCTCGGCCGTGGCGAAGCCATCATCCGCCGCGACGAACTGATCCCGCGCGAAATGTTCCGCTATGGCGATCGCGTCCGCGCCTATGTTTATGACGTGCGCCGCGAACAGCGCGGTCCGCAGATTTTCCTCTCTCGCACCCATCCGCAGTTCATGGCCAAACTGTTCATGCAGGAAGTGCCTGAGATCTATGATGGCGTGATCACCATCCGCTCGATCGCCCGCGATCCGGGTTCGCGCGCCAAGATCGCCGTGACCTCCAACGACTCCTCGATCGATCCGGTCGGCGCTTGCGTCGGTATGCGCGGTAGCCGTGTTCAGGCGGTCGTCGCCGAACTCCAGGGCGAAAAGATCGACATCATCCCTTGGACCGACACCATTGCCGATCTCGTGGTTTCGGCCCTGCAGCCGGCCGATGTCGCCAAGGTGGTTCTCGACGAACAGGCCGAGCGCATCGAAGTCGTGGTTCCTGACGAGCAGCTCTCGCTCGCCATTGGTCGTCGTGGCCAGAATGTGCGCCTTGCGAGCCAGCTCATCGGCTGGGATATCGATATCCTGACCGAGCAGGAAGAAAGCGAACGCCGCCAGAAGGAATTCACCGAACGCTCGACCCTGTTTATGCAGGCCCTTGACGTTGACGAGATGGTTGCCCAACTATTGGCTTCGGAAGGCTTCTCTTCGGTCGAAGAGCTCGCCTATATCGAACCCAATGAAATCGCCTCGATCGAAGGTTTCGACGAAGAAACCGCTGGCGAAATCCAGAACCGCGCTTCTGAATATCTCGCCGAGATCGAACGCAAGTTCGACGATGAGCGTATCGCGCTCGGTGTCGACGAAGACCTTTATGAAATTCCGGGCCTCAACGCAGCAATGCTCGTGGCGCTCGGCAAGGAAGACATCAAGACCGTGGAAGACTTTGCCGGTTGCGCCGCTGACGATCTCGTCGGCTGGAGCGAACGCAAGGATGGCGAAACCAAGCGCTTCGAGGGGACCTTCAAGGATTTCCCCGTGAGCCGCGGGGAAGCCGAAGACATGATCCTCCAGGCCCGCCTGCGTGCAGGCTGGATCACCGCAGATGAAGCCGCCGCCGAACAGGGCGAAGGCGACGAAACTGCGGAGGAAGCGGTCTAAGGACCGCTTTCTTCGGAGAAATGTCTTGGCCCGGCCCGTTGAAACGATAAGAACATGTGCTCTCACCCGGCTTGAAAAGCCGGTTGAGGACCTTATTCGCTTCGTGCTCGGCCCCGATGGCACGATCGTGCCTGATACCGATGCCAAGGCGGAGGGGCGCGGTGTCTGGATCACGCTGAGCCATGCCGCTGTCGATGAAGCTGTGCGCAAGAAAGCTTTTGCGCGCAGCCTCAAGGAACAGGTCACGGTCCCGCCCGATCTGGCGGACCTGACCAAGTTGCGGCTGGAACAGAGATTTTCCGCGTCTCTCGCGATGGCGCGAAAGGCGGGGCAATTCACCTCCGGCGGCATGAAGGTGAAAAGTGCCATCGAGGGCGGTCAACTCATCGCTCTGCTCACGGCCACCGATGGGGCCGCCGATGGCAAGAACAAGATGCTGGGGGCTCTGCGCGCCCTCAATCACGCCCGACGCGAGGGCAGCGCAGCCGGTAAACAAGTGCCCCATTTCGAATTGCTCTCAAGCACGCAATTGGGTTTGGCACTTGGACTAGAAAATGTGATACATGCTGCCCTCATGACAGGGGCGGCAGCCCAATCGGCACTGGAAAAGGCCAATCGACTGGCCCGCTACACTGCCAATCCGACGGATAACGACACCGACCGCTCTGCGGCGTCCGGTGTGCTTTTGTCCGTGGAACAGGACGAAAGACGATAGGAAGTATGGCTGATAACGACGACAAGCGTTCTGACGATACCGGTGCGAAAAAGACCTTGACGCTCAAGAGCGGTTCGGGTCTGGGGAATCGCGCTGGCACGTCGCGCGGTCCTTCGCGCTCGACGGTGGTCGTGGAAAAGCGCACCCGCGTTGTTCCAAAACCAGCAGGCGTGCCGGCCGGCGGTGCCCAGGCCGGCTCAGGCCGTCCGGGTGGCTCGGGCCGTCCCCAAGGCCGTCCGATGCAGACCCAGCGTGCTCCACTTGGCCTTTCGGCTGCGGAAGCTGAAGCCCGCCAGCGCGCCCTCGCCCTTGCCGGCGCCCGCGCCGCCGAGGACAAGGAACGCTTCGCGGCCGAAGAAGCGCGTCGCATCGAGGAAGACAATCGCCGCCGCCAGGTGCGCGAGGAAGCTGCGCGCCAGGAAGAAGAGCGTCGTCAGGCTGAAGAAGCCCGCCGCGCCGAAGAAAACGCTCCGCCGCCCGCCGCCGAAGAAGCGCCGGCCGCGCGCGAACCGGAGCAGCCGCGCGAACCCTTCATTCCGGCCAGCCAGCGCAATCCGGGCCCGTCCCAGGTGCGTACTGTTGCCGGCCGCCCGGGCCAGGCCAACCGTCCGCAGCGAAGTGAACGTCCATCCAACGAGCGGCCGACCGGCCGCCCCGATGGCGAACGTCCGAACCCCAATGCGCGCCCCAATCCCAATGCCCGTCCTGCCGGCTCGACCGGCACGCGGCCCGCTGGCTCGACAGGCACACGCCCTGCCGGCACCGGCACACGTCCGGCTGGCGATCGCCGTCCCGGCGCCGGCATGGCCCCGATCGGCAATGTGCCGCCCGCTCCGCCGAGCGAGGCCGATGGCCGTCGCGTCCGCAGCGGTGCGCCCCAGGTGCGTCCGACAAGCGAAGCCGAACTCGAAAACGCCCGCCGCGCCTCGCGCGCTCAGCCCGAGCGTCCCTCGCGCCGTGGTGACAATGAAGGCTCGGCGCGTGGCCGCCTGACTGTTTCGAGCGCCACGACCGAGAACGATCGCGATCGCGGTCCCTCGCTCGCGGCCATGAAGCGCCGCCGCGACAAGAAGATGGGCCGCAACCAGCAGGATGCGCCAAAGCTCAGCCGCGAAGTGACGATCCCGGAAGTCATCACGGTCGGCGAACTCGCCAACCGCATGGCCGAACGCTCCGTCACCGTCATCAAGATGCTGATGCAGCAAGGCCAGATGGCCAAGATCACCGACGTGATCGACGCCGATACCGCCGAACTCATCGCCAGCGAACTCGGCCACACGGTCAAGCGCGTGTCTGAAGCCGACGTTGAAGAAGGTCTCTTCGATCTGCCCTCCGACGATAAGGCCGAGGATCTGACCGATCGTGCGCCGGTTGTGACCATCATGGGTCACGTCGACCACGGCAAGACCTCACTTCTCGACGCGATCCGCGAAGCCAATGTGGTTTCGGGCGAAGCCGGTGGCATCACCCAGCATATCGGCGCCTATCAGGTCGAAAAGAACGGCACCAAGATCACCTTCCTCGACACCCCGGGCCACGAGGCGTTCACCGCCATGCGTGCCCGCGGCGCTCAGGCGACGGATATCGCGGTGCTGGTCGTTGCGGCCGATGACGGCGTCATGCCGCAGACGATCGAATCCATCAAGCACGCCAAGGCGGCTGGTGTTCCGATCATCGTGGCCATCAACAAGATGGATAAGCCCGACGCCAACCCCCAGCGCGTGCGCACCGAACTGCTTCAGCATGAAGTGTTCGTCGAATCCATGGGTGGTGAAGTGCTCGACGTCGAGGTATCGGCCAAGACGCGTGCCGGTCTCGACAAGCTTCTCGAAACCATCCTGCTGCAGGCCGAAGTCCTCGAGCTCAAGGTCGCCCGTGACGGTCGCGCCGAAGGTATCGTGGTCGAAGCCAAGCTCGATCGCGGCCGCGGTGCCGTGGCGACGGTTCTCGTTCAGCGCGGCACGCTCCGCGTCGGCGACATCCTCGTGGCCGGCACCGAATTCGCAAGGGTTCGCGCGCTGATCAACGACAAGGGCGAGCAGGTCAAGGAAGCTGGTCCCTCGGTTCCGGTGGAAGTCCTCGGCTTTACAGGCGTGCCCTCGGCGGGCGATCGTTGCTCGGTCGTCGAAACCGAAGCCCGTGCCCGCGAAGTCACCGAATATCGTCAGCGCGCCATCCGTGAAAAGACGGCCGGCGGCGGCGCCACCAGCCTCGAGCAGATGATGAATCAGCTCAAGGCTTCGGGCATCGCCAAGTTCCCGCTCATCATCAAGGGTGACGTGCAGGGCTCGGTCGAAGCGATCGTGGCGAGCCTTGATAAGCTCGGCACCGATGAGGTCTCGGCCCAGATCCTCCATCAGGGCGTCGGCGGCATCACCGAATCCGACGTGACGCTGGCAACGGCCTCCAAGGCCGTCATCATCGGCTTCAACGTCCGTGCCAACAAGCAGGCTTCGGATCTGGCGACCCGTGAAGGCATCGAAATCCGCTACTACAACATCATCTACGACCTCGTGGATGACGTGAAGTCGGCCATGTCGGGTCTTCTCAAGCCAGAGCGTCGCGAAACCTTCATCGGTTACGCCACGATCAAGGAAGTCTTCCAGATCACCAAGGTCGGCAAGGTCGCCGGCTGTCAGGTCACCGAAGGCATTGTGGAACGCGGCGCCGGTGTGCGCCTCCTCCGCGACAACGTCGTCATCCACGAAGGCAAGCTCAAGACGCTTAAGCGCTTCAAGGATGAAGTCAAGGACGTCCAAACCGGTCAGGAATGCGGCATGGCGTTCGAAAACTACGAAGACATCCGCGCTGGCGATCAGATCGAATGCTTCCGCGTCGAGACGGTCCAGCGCACGCTCTAAGCGTTCTCAATCCTCAAAAAAATCAGGCGCAGCCACGGCTGCGCCTTTTTCTTTTGTGCTTTTGGATTTGGCAAGCTCAGCCAAAGCGGGTGACCAAAAATGCAAAAGACCATCCTGATGGACGTCGATGGCGTTCTTGTCACCGGCCGCCCGCAAGACGGCGCCCACCTCTTCACCGATCTTGAAACCGATCTCGGCATTTCCCTCGATAGCCTGCAATCCAACTTCTTCAAGCCGCGATGGTCCGCCATCGTCATCGGACAGAAGCCGCTCATTCCCGAGCTCACCGACGCCCTGCAAACCATCGCACCTGACGTGCCGGCGCAAACCCTGATCGAGTACTGGTTCGAAAACGACTCACGCATCGACACAGCCGTACTCGACGCCATGCGCAGCCTCCGCACCGCAGGTCACAAAGTCTATCTCGCGACCAACCAGGAACACTTGCGCGCAAAATACCTGATGGAGACACTTGCCCTGGGCACTGAGGTCGATGGCATCTTCTATTCCGCCGCTATCGGCCATAAGAAGCCAAGCCCCGAATTCTATGCCCATGTCGACCGCGGCCTTGCCGGCAAGGGTGCTGGCATTGTCCTCATCGACGACACCGAAGCCAATGTCCTTGCCGCTTGTGCCCATGGCTGGTCGGCAATTCACTGGCAGCCCGGCATGAATGTCCAGGCTGCCCTTTCCGCCCTCTAATCCGGGAGTCCCGATGCAGCCCTTCCGCCTCACCTATCAGGTCGATTTCGAACATCTGTTCAAAGCCAGCGCTGCGGTCGGGCGCCATCGCTATACGCGGTCCTATCGCGCCCGCGCCAATCTCGTTCTCTACGGCGTTATGATCATCGGCGGCGTCGGCTCCGCCATCGGCGGCATCGTGCTCCACAACACTGTTTTGCCGCAGGTGCCGGACTATGTGCTGATCTTCCTGCTCTTTATCCTGGTCGGCATCTTCTATTCCAAGGTGATGATCCCTTGGCTTTATCGCTACTCCGCCAGATATGTGAACGCGGTCCGTGCGCACGCCCCGATGCAGTTCACCGCCGACGACACCGGCCTCCGCTGGCAGGATGAAGACATCGACTTTCTCCTGCGCTGGAACGGCGTAGAGGGCGTCTTTGCGACCAAGGAAAGCCTGAGCTTTCTCTCCGGCATCATAGCCCTCGTGCTCCCCCTCGACGCCTTCCCGGACGCTGCGACGCGAAAAGCCTTCATCACCGAAGTTCTCGGCAACATTTCGCCCGAAGCCGCCGAGAAAAGCCGCGCCGACAAGGCGCTCATGGCACTCCTGGCTTAGCGGCAAAGCCCGTAATTAGCGCTTTTGCCTCTGCGGCAACCATATCCAGCGATTGTGTGGCGTCGATCCGCACCCCGAAGAACGGATCGACATGCGCGGCCACGCATTCAGCCGAGCGCCTGATCTCGAATTCGCCCAGCGCCCGCCCTTCAAATGCCGCTCGCGCCTCCAGCCGCTCACGTACGGTTTCCAGCGGCGCGACGAGACAGATCTTCTGCACCGGCGCTGTCCGCAACAACGCGGCTTCCAGGGCCGCAAAATAGGACCTGTCCGTAAAGGCCATCGGCACCAGCACCACGCGAGACCCCATGTGCCGCAGACGCGCCTGCACGACGATCAGCCGGCGCCAAAGCGCCATGTCCTGATAGTCGTCCGGCTGGCGCTTGAGCCCGAGCAGGATTGGCGGCAGGCGCCGCAACACGAATCCGACATCCTCCGGGTCTGAGATGACCGCTCCCTGCACCTCGACCGACAACCGCTTGGCGAGGGTCGTTTTGCCGATGCCGAATGAGCCATTGATGAGCAGGAACATGGCCCGAGCCTATCAGCGTCCACGGCGCGAGGCGACCGCTCAAACAGAAAGAGCCCGCTCCTTGCGGAACGGGCTCTGAAATGCCGGAAGCGGGTGACTACGGTTTGAACCGCGGCCGGCAATTTTCTAAAACTGTCGGAAGATCCTCCGACAGGTCTAATACGCGGACATTGCGACCTGGTTGCGTAAAAGAATTAGGCGTTGATCACCGTTACGCGGGTTCCAACCGGAACGCGAGCGTAGAGATCGATCACATCCTGGTTCATCAAACGAATACAGCCCGACGACACATTGGTGCCGATCGTGTAGGGCTCGGTCGTGCCATGGATGCGGAAAAGCGTGTCGGCGCCGTTCTTGTAGAGGTAAAGCGCGCGCGGCCCAAGCGGATTGGTTTCGCCCGGTGCCATGCCGCCGGCATAGGGGCCGTAGCGATCAGGTTCGCGGGCGATCATCGACTTGGTCGGGGTCCAGCGCGGCCATTCCGCCTTGCGGCCGATCGTGGCATTGCCACGGAAAACAAGCGCTTCGTCCTTGCCGACGCCGACGCCATACCGCAGGGCGCGGTTGTTCTCCATCACGAGATAGAGGTAGTGCGCCGGCGTATCGACCACGATCGTGCCAGGACGTTCGGTGGTGAAATACTCCACTTCCTGGCGCCACCACTTGGGGTCGACGCGGCGCAGGTCCATGGCAGCAACCGGATAGGGTTCCGATGGCATCGGGCCATACATGCGGACGTAATAGGGGTCAATGACCGGTTCCTGCATCACAGGCTGGCGGGTGGTGGAGCAGGCAGCCAGGGTGGTGGCGGAAAGGCCGAGGAGAAACAAGCGGCGGGAAATCAAAACTCAAACCTCTGGAGGGCAAAGGGACATCGAGAAAATGCCTCGTCCCTTGCAGTAACGCTTCTGCCGCTTAACGTGGCACGAATGCGGCAGTTCCTCGCCACAATGTGATCACAGTCTGACCTGTTGCTCCAAAAGCACAGGTATCACGCGGCCGTGAATTTTCTGGCCAAGAAAAAGGGTTCGGACCTAGGTCCGAACCCTAACTTGAAAAGGTCTAGAAGACCTTATTCGGCGTCGGCTTCTTTGGCTTCCTTGACGATTTCCTTGCCGGTTGCCTGGTCGACAACCTTCATCGAAAGGCGGACCTTGCCGCGCTCGTCAAAGCCGAGCAGCTTGACCCAGACCTTGTCGCCTTCCTTGACAACATCGGTGGTCTTGGCAACGCGCTGGTCGGCCAGCTGGGAAATATGGACGAGACCATCCTTGGCGCCGAAGAAGTTCACGAACGCGCCGAAATCGGCGGTCTTGACCACTGTGCCCTGATAGATGGCGCCGACTTCGGCTTCGTCGGTGATCGACTTGATCCACTTGATCGCCGCTTCGATCTGGGTGCCGTCCGAGGACGAAACCTTGACCGTGCCATCGTCTTCGATGTTGATCTTGGCGCCGGTCTTTTCGACGATTTCGCGGATGACCTTGCCACCGGTGCCGATCACTTCGCGGATCTTGTCGGTCGGGATCTTCAGCGTTTCGATACGGGGCGCGAACTCGCCCACTTCGCCACGCGATTCCGAGAGCGCATTGGCCATTTCACCCAGGATATGGATGCGGCCTTCCTTGGCCTGGGCCAGGGCGATCTTCATGATCTCTTCGGTGATGCCGGCGATCTTGATGTCCATCTGGAGGGATGTGACGCCCTGGTCGGTACCGGCCACCTTGAAGTCCATGTCGCCAAGGTGATCTTCGTCGCCGAGAATGTCGCTGAGAACAGCAAACTTCTCGCCTTCAAGAATGAGGCCCATGGCAATGCCGGCCACCGGACGCTTCATCGGCACGCCGGCATCCATCAGTGCAAGCGAGGTGCCGCACACGGTTGCCATCGAGGACGAGCCGTTCGATTCGGTGATTTCCGAGACGACGCGGACTGTATAGGGGAATTCTTCGATCGAGGGACGGATCGGGTTGATCGCGCGCCAGGCAAGCTTGCCATGACCGATTTCGCGACGGCCGGGCGAACCCATGCGGCCGGCTTCACCCACCGAATATGGCGGGAAGTTGTAGTGCAGCAGGAAGTTTTCCTTCTTGGTGCCTTCAAGCGAGTCGATGAACTGCTCGTCTTCGGCCGTGCCAAGGGTTGCAACCACGAGTGCCTGGGTTTCGCCACGCGTAAAGATGGCCGAGCCATGGGTGCGCGGCAGAACGCCGACTTCGGCAAGGATCGGGCGGACGGTTTTCAGATCACGGCCGTCGATGCGGCTGCCGGTATCAAGAATGTTCCAGCGCACGATCTTGGCCTGGAGATTGTGGACGACTTCGCCCAAATCTTCCTTGGAGATTTCGCCGGCTTCGATCTTGGCCGCAAACGCTTCCTTGACCTTGGCATTGGCGGCATCGACCGCAGCATAGCGCTCGGCCTTGTTGGTAATCTTGTAGGCAGCACGGAGATCGGCTTCGGCAATGGCGAGGACTTCGGCTTCGAGCGCCGAGAAATCCGGAGCCTGGAAGTCGCGCGGTTCCTTGGCGGCGAGTTCGGCGAGCTTGATGATCGCGTCGATCACCTTCTTGCCTTCGGCATGGCCGAACATCACGGCGCCGAGCATGACTTCTTCGGAAAGCTCCTGGGCTTCCGATTCAACCATGAGCACGGCGTCCTGCGTGCCGGCCATGACGAGGTCGAGCTTACTGTCGTTGCGGCGATCGATCGAGGGGTTCAGCACATAGGCGCCATCGATATAGGCAACGCGTGCCGCGCCGATCGGGCCCATGAAGGGCACGCCCGAAATGGTCAGGGCTGCCGAAGCAGCGACCATGGCGAGCACGTCGGGATTGTTTTCCATGTCGTGCTGCAGAACGGTGACGACCACCTGGGTCTCGTTCTTGTAGCCATCGGGGAAAAGCGGGCGGATCGGACGGTCGATAAGGCGGCTCGTCAGCGTTTCGTTTTCGGTCGGACGGCCTTCACGCTTGAAATAGCCACCCGGGATCTTGCCGGCGGCAAAATACTTTTCCTGGTAGTTGACGGTCAGCGGAAAAAAATCCTGGCCGGGCTTGGCCGACTTGGCCGAAACCACGGTCGCGAGCAGCACGGTTTCACCAAGTGTTGCGAGCACGGCGCCGTCAGCCTGGCGGGCGATCTTGCCGGTTTCAAGGGTCAGCGGCTGGCCGCCCCAGTTGAGCTCGACCTTGTGGTGATCAAACTTGATCGACATGTTTTGTCTTTCCATTCTGTCCGGAGCGCGGGAACGCGGGCTAGGCGAAGGCCCACGAACGCTTCCGGTGTGCCCGCACCGGCGCCGCACCCCATGTGCGCACCGGCTCAAAATCAGGCACTGTTTCAATCTGGCAGATTGAGAACATGGACAAGACAACAAGCGGCTCCACTGCGGAAGGCGCCAATAATCCTGCCATGCTCCGGCACTGCCGGCCTAATGGGGTGAATACCCCTTGAAATGGCCAATTTTGGGTCAGTCGATTTTGAGTGACGTCCAAAATGGCAACCGGCACGGAAGCGGACTTCCGTGCCGGAATGTGCTTAGCGACGCAGGCCGAGCTTTTCGATCAGCGTCTTGTAGCGGTTCTCGTCGACCTTCTTGAGGTAGTCGAGAAGACGGCGACGTGTCGAAACCAGCTTCAGGAGGCCACGACGGGAGTGGTTATCCTTGGAGTGGTCCTTGAAGTGCTCGGTCAGGTTGGCAATACGCTCGGAGAGGATGGCCACCTGGACTTCCGGCGAACCGGTATCGTTTGCCTTGGTGGCGTATTCCTGGATGAGCTCGTTCTTGCGCTCAGCGGTAATCGACATCTGCATATCCTTTTATATTTGAGGATGAAGAGCCCCAGCCAGGATGTCGTCCAGGTGGGGCCGGTAATTGCGCAGGAAAATAAGGCCTGCTGGCCGTCGATATAGTGCAAGAGGCCAGGGATTGCCAGAGCTATTCGCCCCGGCGTTCCTCGATCTGCTCGTCGGGGCGCACCGCGGCGAAGGCCGGATCGAGGGCCGTCATCGGAATATCGATGGTCCATTCCACGCCATCGACATGCTCTTGGCGCTCGACCTGTGCGCCAAGCGCCCCGCCCACCATAGCGCGCAAAACTGTCGTCCCGAACCCAGCCCGTTCGCTCGCTTTCATCGGGCGCGACAATGTCTCGCGCCAGCGTACGGCGAGCTCTCCATCGCGCTCGATCCAGCCAAAGGTCAGCGTGCCGCGTTCATCGGCAAAGGCGCCATATTGGGTCGCATTGACGGCCAGTTCGTGGAGCGCCATGCCAAGGATCTGCGCGCCCTGCGGATTGATCCTTATATCAGGCCCAACGATTTCCACGCGCTTTTCGTCCTGCGGCCGGAACGGCGCCAGTTGCAGATCAATCAGCTCACGCAGCGAGACGCCTGCTCGCCCATGGGCGAGCAAAAGGTCGGTCGAGCGCGCCAGCCCCATGATCCGGCGCTCGAGTGCCTGCACATAGGTCGGCACGTCGGTCGCCCCGCGCGAAGTCTGCTTGGCCATGGCCGAGATGACCGCCATCTGGTTCTTCGAGCGATGCGCCAATTCGCGCATCAGGAAACGCACGTCACGCTCCGCCGTCTGGCGTTGCCTCGATGCAAAAACGAGGGCTTTTGACACCTCGTCGATCTCGCCCACCGGGTAATGCCGCTCGAACACCGCTTCGCCGCGACCCAATCGCTGCGCATCGACCCTCAGGCCATGCACTGAACGGCTCAATTGCTGGGCGATGAAAAAGGCGATCAGTGAGGCGACGATCGCAATGATCAGCCCCCAGGCGCCCAGTTGCATCAGCGATTCCTTGAGCGGGCTTTTGACATTGGACGCCGAGGCCCAGGCAACGATCCGCCAGCCCGTTATGGCCGAGCGCCATTCCGCCGTGACAACGCGATCGTTCTTGATGGTTTCCTCGGTCCAGCCTGGCAATTGCGTTTCTGGATCGCGCCGCATCGGCAGTGTATCGCCGATGGAAAATTCGTCGCCTGTCGTCGAGGAGATGATGGTGTTCTCTCCGTCGACCAGCGCTGCGTTCCAGCCCTGCGGCAATTGTCGCGACTGGAGGACGGGAATAAGATCGCGCGCATTCTGCGTCAGCGCCAAAAGCCGCACCGGCGAGTTGTCCGGCAAGGGCAGCCAGACGTGATAGACCCAGGTCTGCGCCATCTTGCCGAAGAATAGCCCAGAGACGGTCGGGCGTCCGCGCTCGATCGCGCGCTGCGCCGTATCATAGTCCGAGGTACGCGAAAGCGGATCGCCAAAGGCAATCCGCGTATTGAGAAGCTGATTTCCAGCAGCATCGATGCCGATGAGATAGGACCCCGTCCCCGCCAGCGCGATGACGGCCCGCCGGTGGAATTCATCGAGCTGCCCACCCTGCAGCGATTGATCCGACGACAGCACACGCAGCGTCGTGATCATGCCCGCCACCTCTCGGTCGACCGTCTGCCCCATGGCCTGGACCGTGGCATTGGTCAGGGCCTCCACCACTTCTTCCTGCGCATCATTGGTGCTGTTGAGCAGCACGAGCGCAACGATGAGGGCGGGTATGAGAATGACGAGGACGAGGGCAAACAGATAAAGCGCGACGGGCTGTGGCCGTCGCGGCTTCAATCGTGTCGTCTTGGCTTGTTCACTGGCCCCATGATGGGCTTGTGCTGCCATGGCGGATTAGTCCCTCGTCATATGGCAGGTCAGGCCCGGCCGGGCGGGTCAATACTTCGCAGTTGCGTCACTGGCAGGGAAGCTTTCGTCGACAGCTTCGTCCACCTTATCCCAATTTTTCGGTTTGTCAGCCTGCGCTTCTTCGCCGGCATTGCGGACTTGCACAGGAGATTCCTTCGGGCCTGGCTTCTTGCCGTCCTTCATGGCAGCGGCGTCGTCTTTTTGCTGTTCGGTCATGGCGATTTCCTTGAGCTAGGACCTGAACAACACATCCGCCCCCTCCTCAGTTGCAGCCGGTTCCAACAGAAGCTGGCTTCTGGTAAAGAACCGCCCATGAACCAGATCGCGCCTAAGAAACTCTTCATCAAAACCTATGGCTGTCAGATGAATGTCTATGACAGCGACCGCATGGCCGACGCGCTGGCGCCGCATGGCTACATGCCAACGCAGGATATCGACGACGCCGATCTGGTGCTGCTCAACACCTGTCACATTCGCGAGAAAGCCAGCGAGAAGGTTTTTTCCGAGCTTGGGCGTTTGCGCGAGTTGCAGAGCGAAAAGCGCGCCACGGGCGGGGATCTGATGATCGGCGTCGCCGGCTGCGTGGCGCAGGCCGAAGGCGAGGAAATCGCCCGCCGCGCGCCCGTCGTCGACATGGTTTTTGGCCCACAGGCCTATCATCGCCTGCCCGACATGCTGGCCAAGGCGGAAGCCAATCGGCATATGCACCCCGCCTTGCGGCGCGCCGTGGTCGAAACCGATTTTCCTGAGGAAGACAAATTCGCCCATCTGCCGGCGGCCAAGAAAGACGTCACCATCGGCCGTGGTCTCACCGCCTTCCTCACCGTCCAGGAAGGCTGCGACAAGTTCTGTTCCTTCTGCGTCGTGCCCTATACCCGCGGTGCCGAAGTCAGCCGCCCGGTGGCCCAGGTGCTCGATGAGGCCCGGCGCCTTGCCGATGCAGGCGTCAAGGAAATCACCCTTCTCGGCCAGAACGTGAATGCCTATCACGGCGAAGACGCGTCCGGCCGCGCCGTCGGTCTCGGCGAACTCGCTTACCTGCTCGCCGAAATCCCGGGCCTCGAACGCCTGCGCTATACGACCAGCCATCCGCGCGACATGGACGACGCGCTGATCGCCGCCCATCGCGACCTGCCTTTCCTCATGCCCTATCTCCACCTACCGGTGCAGTCGGGATCCGATCGAATCCTGAAGGCCATGAACCGCAAGCATACGGCGGCCGAATATCTGGCGCTGATCGAGCGGATCAAGACCGCGCGTCCCGATATGGCCCTTTCGGGCGATTTCATCGTCGGCTTCCCCGGCGAGACCGATGCCGATTTCGAGGACACACTCAAAATCATCCGCGACACCGGCTACGCCTCGGCCTATTCCTTCAAATATTCGACCCGCCCCGGTACCCCGGGCGCCAATTTGCCCGACCAGGTCGAAGAAGCGGTCAAGGTCGAACGCCTCGCGCGCCTCCAGGAGCTGGTCAATCAGCAGACCGCCGATTTCCATTCGTCCTGCGTCGGCAAAACCCTGCCCGTCCTCATCGAACGCGTCGGCCGCCAACCCGGCCAGATCGGCGGCCGCTCCCCCTATCTGCAGGCCGTCCACCTCGACGGCTCCACTGACCTCATCGGCGCGATCCACGAGGTCGAGATTATCGGGACATCCACCAACTCGCTGGTCGGCCGCTTGAAGCAGGCGGTCGCGGCCTAACCGACGCTGTCGGCATCTTGTCTGATGCTGACGCACTCACCGGCTGTCATCCCGGCGAAGGCCGGGATCCATCCTGAGATCGGGAGATGGGCCCCAGGGCAAGCCTGCGGTGACAATCGAGTGTGAGCTCACTCCAAGATCGCCCCTAAAGCCTGATCAATCCCGCCTCGGTCGGCCTGAACCCGCAGCCCCGATAAAACCCCGCCAAATGCGGCTCGAAGTCCACATGCAGCCACTGCGCCCCTCGTGCCCGCGCTGCCCCCTCCGCTGCCTTGACGAGCCGTGTCGCAAGCCCATGCCGCTGATAGTCGGCGTGCACGCAGGTATCGAGCAGAAACGCATGCACCCCGCCATCCCAGGCGACATTGACATAGCCCACCAGCCGCGCGCCGTCGTAAGCCCCGACATGCACAAGGCTGCGCGCCAAAACCCCCCGCCAACTCCCCGGCCCCGCATCGCCCCAGGCCGAGAGCCAGAGTTCGCGTAGCGCTTCGTCGCTTGGACGGGGATCAATCTTGATCGAGATAGCCATGGTCTGTCCCGCCAAGAGAACAAAACATCACCGCACCGACAGCTTGCTCTTCTGCTGCCCCGCCGCGTCAAAATTGTCCGGGCTCAGCCAGCGTTCATATTCGGCACGCAGGGCCGGCCATTCCGCTCCGATGATCGAGAACCAGGCCGTGTCCCGGCTCTCGCCCTTGAGGATCATGTCGTTGCGAAAAATGCCTTCAAAGGTAAAGCCGAAGCGCGTCGCCGCCGCCTTGGAGGGCTCGTTCCGATCATTGCACTTCCATTCGAAGCGCCGATAACCGAGATCATCGAAAGCGTGTCGCGCAAAAAGATAAAGCGCTTCGGTCGCGAGCCGCGTCCGGGCCATCGGCAGCCCCCAATAGACGCCGCCGATTTCGATCGAACCATGCTCGGGCCGGATGCGCATCCAGCCTTGTTGTCCCAAAACTTTGCCACTCGCCTTATCGATAATGGCGACATAGTGGTCCGGACCTGCATCAGCCTCGGCAATCCGCGCTTCGAGCTGGGCCAGCGATGTCGGCGCATCGCTGAAAAGCCAGCGATAGCGCTCGGCGCCACCGTCCATCGTGGAAACTTCATAGAGATCGGCGGCATGCTTTTGCGCCAGAGGTTCGAGCCGCACATAGCGCCCCTCAAGCACCACGCGCTGAGGCGCCGATTTTGCCGGTTGCGGCGTCATGAACGCGTCTCCCAAATAGCATCGAGCCCAGCGCGATAATTAGGATAAAGCAGCTCGATCCCAAGCGCTGCCTTGATCGCCTTGTTTGAGACGCGCTTGTTGTCGCGATAAAAACTCTTGGCCATAGGCGACATTTCCGCCCGCTCGAACGGCACTTCCGGGGGTGGCTCCACGCCCATCTTGCCCGCAGCATAGGTGATCAAATCCTGCGGCGGCGCCGGCTCGTCATCGGCCAAATTGAAAATTCCATCGAGCCGCTGCTCCGCCGCGAGTTTGGTAACCCGCGCAATATCGGCCACATGAATGCGGTTGAAGACCTGCCCCGGCTTGATCACCCTTCGCGCCGTACCGTCCGCGAGCTTGTCAAAGCTCGAGCGCCCCGGCCCATAAATCCCGGCCAGCCGCAAAATAGTCAGAGGCACGCCATGCGCCTTCGCATAGGCGATCCATTCTTCCTCAGCTTTGACGCGAAAGTCGGAGCGCAGATTGCGCGGCACGAGTTCAGCCGTCTCGTCGATCCAGGCGCCGTCGAAATCCCCATAGACCCCGACCGTGGAATAATAGCAGAGCCATTGCAAGTTCGGCATGGCGTCGAGATCGGCGCGGTGGTGGCGCAGAACCACATCGCCCTCGGCGTCTGGCGCAATGGAGATGACGACATGGGTGGTGTCGCGCACCGCTTCGGCCACGGCCGGACCCGGCTGCGTGCCATCAAAGACCAGCGCCTCGAGCCCGCTTTCCTTTAACCGAACCGCCTTGTCGGTCGCCCGAACCGTTCCCCAAATGCTAACGGAATCGCCGCCCTCAAGCAGCAAATGCGCACTGGCTTCCGAGGAATAACCCAGCCCGAAAAATCCCACGCGCATGACTTATCCCCGGCCGAAATTTTCAGAAATCGAGGTCGGCATATCCCTTGCTAGGCTGCATGGCAACGACGCGATCGTTGAGCAGCGTGCGGAAGGCGGGTCGCGACTTGAGGCGCGAATACCAGTCGGCGGTCTCGGCAGCCTTGGACCAATCGATATCGCCCATATAGTCGAGCGTCGACAGATGCGCCGCGAGCGCAAAGTCCGCGAGTGTCATCTCGTCGCCCGCCAGCCATTTCCGGCTCGCCAGCAGCCAATTGAAATAGAGCATGTGCTCAGCAAGATTGGCCTTGGCTGCCCGCAGCACCGAAGGCTCTGGCGTTGCGCCCTTGAGGTCACGCTTCGAGATTTTTTCCTCAAAGAGATAGCGCGTCACTTCGTCATTGAACTTCACCAGCATCCACTCGACCAGCCGCCACATTTCGGCGCGATCGAGCGGATGGGTTGGCACCAATCCGCCAACGGTTTCAAGCGTATAGATATCTTCCACAGCATGGATAGACGCCATTATGCCGATGATCGGCACCTCATCGTCGGTGACGAGAATGGGCAGCGTCGCAGCGGGATTGAGATCGAGCAGATGCGGCTCGCGCAGCCAGGGCTTTATTTCTTCGACATCCAGCGGCACCCCATATTCGGCACACATGAGCCGGATAAGGCGCGAGGCGGGATCGAGCGGATAATGCACGAGCGTTGGCATGTACTGAACCTGGTTGACGCGCAGCTGCCTTGCTAGTCCCCCGCTTGGCGCTCAAGTCGAACACGGATAAGAGAGGGGCGCAAACCAGCCCATAAACGAGTTAGGGGATCAGATGAACGCCGATCAAGGTCTTTTTGTGCCGCTGATCCTGGGAATTCTGGAAGGCCTTACCGAATTCCTACCGGTTAGCTCCACCGGCCATCTCCTTCTGGCCGGTCATTTCTTCGGTTTGACACAGCCGGCGACCTTCATCGTCCTCATTCAGCTCGGCGCAATTCTCGCCGTAGTCACCGTTTACTTCGCCAAACTCGGCATGCTCATTCGCGATGCGCTGACCGGCAAGCGCTATGCCTGGCAGTTCGCGCTCTCGGTCATTCTCGCCTGTTTCCCGGCCGTCTTAGCCGGCGTATTGCTGCGCGATTTCATCCAGGGCGATCTCTGGGAATCGGCTGCGCTGATCTGCTGGAGCCTTCTTATTGGCGGCTTCGTCCTGCTCATCGTCGACCGGCTCGATCTCAAGCCAAAATACGATGACATCTACACCTTCCCCTGGCATCTGGCTGTCATCATTGGTCTTTTCCAGATGGTCTCGCTGATCCCCGGCGTTTCGCGCTCCGGCTCGACCGTTGTGGGCGGCATGCTTTTCGGTGCGTCGAAGCGCGCCGCGGCCGAATTTACCTTCTTCGTCGCCCTCCCCATCATGGTCGGCGCCTTCGGCTACGATCTCTATAAAAGCCGCGACCTGATCGACACCTCTATCGCGCTCAACGTCGCCATCGGCTTTGCGGCCGCTTTCGTCGTCGGCGCGATCGTCGTGCGTTATCTGCTGAATTTCGTCTCCCGCTATGGCTTTGCGCCATTCGCCTGGTGGCGCATCGCAGTCGGCGTCTTTGGCCTCGTTGGCATCTATTTCTTCGGCCGCTAAAGCCCAACAAAAAGCCCTCCAAAACGGAGGGCTTTTTTATTTCAACCATTGGAAGGCTTAGCGCCGCGTCCCGGGATCAAGACCCTTATAGGTCGCGGGAATCGAGAAATACGACCGGGGAATTTCAACGCCCTTTTCGACGTCATAGAGCGAAAAGGTCAGCTCCGCCCCGCTCGGTTCAACTAGGCTCCACTGCGCCAGGTCCTTGGTTTCCGTATCGAAAACCAGCGAGACCTGCACAGTCCCTGCGACGGTTTCATCGACCACGGTGATGGTCATGTAGCCATCGGTCGTCGTCACATCGATGACATTGGCATTGAGGAGATCGATCTTCTCGCCCAGGAACTGGCGCAGCGGGATCGTGTCCTGCGGATAGGCGTAATAGGTCTCGTCCTGACGGTTGAGGACATAAAACCCGCGTCCGACCGAGACGATCTCTTCCCGGCTCGGCGGATTATAGCGGAAACGCACCTTATCGGGACGCTCGAGAAAGAACGTGCCTTCGGTCCGTCCGCCATTCGTATCGATTTGCAGGAACCGGCCGACCATGGTGCGGATAGCTGAATTGTGCGCGTTGATTTCGCCAATCAGCGTCTGCTCTTCAGGGGTCAGGGTGCGGCCCTGGGCAAGAGCCGGCAAGACGGGCGCCAGGGCAAGAGCGACACCGAGCAAAAGAGCGTGGCGGCGAATCATGGACAGGATATCCTTGCGGGTTTTTAGTCAGTCAAACTAGCCTAGGCAGCAATTGCGGCAAGAGGTGGAAAGTTCCACGCCCCAGAGGAGAAGAGCCATGCTGAAGATGACGACGTGCTTAACGCTTCTTGCAATAGCGTCGACCCCAACCCTCGCCGCGCTGCCACCGCAATACCAGCGGCAGGCTGAATTTACCGCCGTGCTGGATGCGGTGACCGAGGCGCTAGGGGTCAGCCGATTGATTGAAGCAATCGAGATGACTGAGCCCGATGTTTTTGTGGTGAGATCGGGCGAGTGTTCGGTGACCGTTCGCATTGTGGATGCGCCGAGCAAGAAAGAGCCTGGTAGGGTGGGGCCGAGAGAATTCGAGGCTAAGTCTGATGGGGTGGTGTGCTGAAGTGACCCCCACCTAGCCTCCCCCTTGTAGGGGGAGGGATCTTGCAGTGGCCCACCATCATCGCGGAAAGAACCGATGCGTCCCTCCCCCTACAAGGGGGAGGCTAGGTGTCGAAGCTATGAAGGTTGTTCACTCGGGGATGCGGTGAGAAGCTGGGGTTGCGAAGCCAACCAGCGATCAGCGAGGTCCCCGAATGAACGTCCATAAGAATGCGCGTTTGACGCCGTCAGGTCGAGTGCTTTTGGTTGAACGCGTTGCGCGTGGGTGGTCAGCATCGCAGGCCGCGGCAGCTGGCGGCGTTTCTGTACGCACGGCTTATCGCTGGTTGGCGCGCCATCGTCTGGGCGATGGGCAACTGCTGGATCGCAGTTCGGCGCCGCACCATTGTCCGCACCGTCTTGCTGCCCACCTTATTGCCGCGATCGAGCAATTGCGCCGCCAGCGCCAGAGCGGCCCGATGATTGCCCAGGCGCTCGGCCTGGCGCGCTCGAGCGTTGGACTGGTTCTGCGCCGGATTGGGCTAAACCGACTGGACCGACTTGAACCCCGGCCGCTGGCCATTCGCTACGAACGCGAGCGTCCCGGCGAATTGGTACATATCGATATCAAGACCTTGGGACGTTTCAAGCGTATAGGGCATCGGGTCACCGGCGCGCGCATCGAGCACAATAGGGGACGTGGCATTGGCTGGGAGCACCTGCATGTGGCCGTCGATGACGCATCAAGGCTAGCCTATACCGAAGTGTTGCCCAGCCTTGGCAAGGAGGATGCCTGCGCCTTCCTCAGCCGAGCGCTGGGCTGGTTTGAGCGACTCGGCGTGACCGTGGAGCGCGTCATGACAGACAATGGCTCGGCCTATAGCTCAAGGCTCTTCGCCCAAACCATCCAAAGCGCGGGGCTTCGCCATATACGCACCCGCCCCTATCGGCCGCAAACCAATGGCAAGGCCGAACGCTTCATCCAGACGACGCTGCGCGAATGGGCTTACGCCCAACCATACCAGACGTCCGAACACCGAAAACAGGCCATCGGCCCATGGACCGATAACTACAATCTAAATCGACCCCACTCAGGCATCGGCGGCAAAACGCCATTCCAAAGACTGACTAACCTACTTGGAAACGACAG
>CAJYKO010000387.1 GCA_913775215.1 uncultured Devosia sp.
TCTCCTGCTGGCCGGTGGGCTCGACAATGTGCCGGCTTTCCGCTCGACTTTGATGCTGGCCCTGATCTTCGGAGCCGTGCTTGTGGGCCGTCGAGCGCTCACCATGCGTAACGTCGCGATTGCGGCAGTCGTCATAATTCTGATCGATCCTGCCAGCGTCTTTCGCGCCAGCTTTCAGCTTTCCTTTGCCGCTGTGGTTGCGCTGATTGGCGTCTATGAAATGCCGCGGGCGCAACAGGCTGGCGGCGGCAGCGGCATTGGGCGGCTCGTCGGGTTTGTTTTAGCAACGGCATGGACGAGCTTTGTGGCCGGTGCCGCAACACTGCTGTTTTCGGCCTATCATTTTCAGCAAACTTCGCCATTGGGCGTTTTAGGTAACCTGCTGGCCCTTCCGTTTGTCAGTCTCATTATGGCTTTTGGGTCGATGGCGATTTTGGCCATGCCGTTCGGCCTTGATGGTCCGATGCTCTACCTGATGGGCTGGAACATCGATCGGATGGTTGATGTCTCGGTGCTCGTTGCGGGCTGGAGCGCCTCGCTGACCGGAAACCCGATCCTGGAAGGCTGGACGCTCCTCGCAGGTCTTGCCGCCTTGGCGTGGTTCGCGTTTTTTGAAAGTCGCTGGCGGCTTCTGGGACCGGCTCTGCTGGTGCCGCTCGTGCTGACGCTCGGATTTGCGCCCCGGCCGGATATCCTGATCGCGGACACGACGCAGGCAGTGGCGGTGCGGAACGGCGGGGATCTGGCGCTGGTGTCGGGAAAAACCGGCAGTTTCGCTGTGGATGTCTGGAGCCGCTATTACCAGACAGAGATAGCGGCGCAGCATCCAGAGGCGCGCTGCGATAGCCTGGGCTGCTTGGTTCACACCGGCGACTACAGTCTGGCCGTGGTTCGCAATGCGGCGGCGTTTGCGGAAGATTGCGGCAACTTCGATCTGATCATTGCCCGCATTCCGGCGCCCCCTAATTGCGGTGGAAGCGGGCAGATGATTGGACCGCACCACCTTAGCGAAGGCGGGGTGCAGTGGCTGAAGTGGAATGTCGCGACCGGGCGGTTTGATATCCGCCCGGCCATCGAAACGCTCAACCGGCCTTGGCGAGTCGTGCCACGGTGACGCCGGCAGCCGGGAGTTCGGTGCCGCCGACGACATAGTCCGTTTCGTCGGCAGCTTGCGTCAGCGTGGTGGGGCTGGCGGAATAGTTGACATAGATACGGAAGCCGCCGCGGCTGCGGGTGCGAACGCCAGCGGGGAGATTGAGGACCGGCAGATCGGCCTCGGCGATCAGGTGATCTGCGATGCGCTGCATGAGGGCACGATCCCCGCTCGCCGTGAGATAGAAGATCTTGCCTTGCGAGATCAGCACGGGCACGCCTTCATTGTCTTCCATGATGACTTCGCCACGTGTCTCGACCTTTTCGCGCCACAGCCGGGTCGAACCGCCGCCCTTCACCGGAACCGATACATAGGCCGGGATGCTGTCGACGCGCATGACTTTGGCATCAAGCAAATTGGGCGAGAGATCGGGGCCAAGCTTGGCTGGAATAGCAAAGTGCTTAGTTTTGGAGCCAGTGCGTGGGCCGAGGAGGAGATGGCCTTCAAAGCTCGCGACGGCTTCGCGCAGCTCATCGGTCCAGGCAAAAAGTGCCGGGATGGCAACGACGTCATAGCCGGCAAAGCTCTTGGTCTTGGGCGAAAGGATATCGATGTCGATACCGTGCTTGCGGAAGGCAGCATAAATGTCGCGGACATGAGCGCCGTGCTTGAAGCCATCGGCCTGCGGCTGAACCTGCCAGGCCCATTCGCTGTCATAATCGAAGACGATGGCGACTCGGGCCTTGCCGACCTGACCGTCGATCCCGGTCTGCTTCAACTCCTGCGCGACCTGAATTGCTTCGTCATAGGCGGGCGCGGGTTCGCTATCGGGCCGGAGTAGACCGGCATGCATTTGTTCCTGGGCGAATGGCGCCTGGCGCCAGCGGAAGTAGGAGACGACTTCGGCGCCGTGGGCAAAGGCTTCCCAAGCCCAGAGGCGCGCCATGCCTGGCAGCGGATCGGGATTGAACTTGGCCCAATTCACCGGGCCCGGCTGTTGCTCCATGATCCACCAGCGGCCGTGACCGACCGTTCGATAGAGATCGTGGTGAAAGGCAGCGTTATCGGGATCGCCCTGGCGCATATATTGGCGCTTGATCTCGTCTGGCTCGTCGCTGACCGCCAGATGGCCGATTGGGTAAGAATCCCAGCTCGCGACATCGAGCGTTTCGGCCACGTCGTAGTGGTCGAACTCTGTATAGCGGCTCATGAAGTTATGGATGACCGGCAAGTCGGGGCGCTTGGCCTTGAGTATGTCGTACTGGACCTTGTTGAAGGCCGCGACCTGATCAGACGAATAGCGCCGGAAATCGAGCGCGTGAATCGGATTCGGATCAGTGACCAGGAGATTCGGCAGCTCGATCTGGTCGAAGCTGTTGTACTCCATCGACCAGAAGACATTGCCCCACGCTTCGTTCAGCGCCTCGATCGATCCGTAACGGGCAGCGAGCCATTTGCGGAAGCCATCGAGGGCAGCCGGAGAGTAGGAATAAGTCGTGCCGTGGCAGCCATATTCGTTATCTGTCTGCCAGCCGCCGAGGGCCGGGTGGTCGCCGAGGGCATCGGCGAGGATTTGCGTGATGCGTGCTGATTCCTCGCGGAAAGGCAGGTGCGAAAAATCGTAGTGGCGGCGCGAGCCAAAGCCCTTGCGCTTGCCTTGCGCATCGACTGCCAGCATGTCGGGGTGCTTGTCGACCATCCAGCGCGGCGGGGTCGCCGTCGGGGTGCCGACGATGACCTTGTGGCCATGCTTGCCGAGGACGTCCATAGAGCGGATCATCCAATCGAGCTGGATGTCGCCCGGGGTGGGCTCCATACGCGACCAGGCGAATTCGCCGATGCGGACATATTTGATGCCGACTTCGGCCATGCGGGCAGCGTCCTTCTCCCACCACTCTTCGGGCCAGTGTTCAGGATAATAGCAAACGCCGAGGGCGGGAGAGATGGACATGGATGAGCTCAGATTACGATTTTAGGTTCAGGCTGACCGGCGACGTCGAGGTCGATGGCAAAGACGCCACCGGCGACTTTTTCCTCGACCAATTGTTCGGCGCTGAGGGTTTTGGCGGCCGTGGTGATGAAGAGCGTCTTGATGTCCTTGCCGCCAAAAGCGGGGCAGGTGGCCTGGCTGACGGGGACTTCGATGATGCGATCAATCGAACCATCCGGCGCGTGACGGACGACGCAATTGCCGCCCCATTTGACGTTCCAGAGATAGCCTTCGCTATCGACCACGGCGCCATCGGGCCAGCCGCGGCCTTCGGACACGTCAGCAAACAGTTCCCATTCGCCCGACGGCAAGCCGGTTTCGGGATCGGTTGCGCATTTCAGGATTTTCTTGGTCGGCGTATCGGTGAAATAGGCGGTCTTGCCATCCGGCGAAAAGCAGGTCGCGTTGGGGATAGCGACATTTTCGATGATCTTGGTCAGCTTACCGGCGCGGTAATGGTAGACCGAGCCCTCCTTG
>CAJYKO010000388.1 GCA_913775215.1 uncultured Devosia sp.
ACCGCCGAATGCGGCGAATGCCTTTTCTGCAAGTCGGGCAAGACCAATCTTTGCACCTCCGTCCGCGCCACCCAGGGCAAGGGCGTCATGCCCGATGGCACCACGCGCTTCTCTTACAATGGCGAGCCGCTCTACCATTACATGGGCTGCTCGACCTTCTCCGAATATACGGTCGTTGCCGAAGTCTCGCTCGCCAAGATCAATCCTGAGGCGAACCACGAGCATGTGTGTCTCTTGGGCTGTGGCGTGACCACCGGCATCGGCGCCGTCCACAACACGGCCAAGGTGCAGGAAGGCGATAGCGTCGCCGTCTTCGGTCTTGGCGGCATCGGCCTTGCCGTCATCCAGGGCGCCCGCCAGGCCAAGGCCGGCCGCATCATCGCCGTCGACACCAATCCCGGCAAATTCGATCTCGCCCGCGAATTCGGCGCGACGGACTGCATCAACCCCAAGGATTACGACAAGCCGATCCAGCAGGTCATCGTCGAAATGACCGGCTGGGGCGTCGACCACTCCTTCGAGTGCATCGGCAATGTCAACGTCATGCGCGCCGCCCTTGAATGCGCCCATCGCGGCTGGGGCCAGTCGATCATCATCGGTGTTGCCGGTGCCGGCCAGGAAATCTCCACCCGCCCGTTCCAGCTCGTTACGGGCCGCAAGTGGATGGGCACGGCCTTTGGCGGCGTCAAGGGCCGCACCCAGCTCCCCGGCATGGTCGAAGACGCCATGAGCGGCAAGATCGACCTCAAGCCCTTCGTCACCCACACCATGGGTCTCGACGAGATCAATCACGCCTTCGATCTGATGCATGAAGGCAAATCGATCCGCTCTGTGATCAAGTACTGATCGCTGCGGCCCCTTGACGGGGGCCGGAATGAAAGCAACATCGCGGGCCCGACACTTGAGGCCCGCGACCATGACCGAGGAACGCCGACCCTTCGTCAGCGCGCGCACCGTCGCCGAGCGCGCCGGCGTCTCCCGCTCCGCCGTTTCCCGTACCTTTACCGATGGCGCCAGCGTTTCCGAGGAAACGCGCCGCAAGGTGCTCGAAGCAGCCGGTGAACTCGGCTACCACGTCAATCACCTGGCCCGAGGCCTGCGCGAACGCAGCAATATCGTCTGCCTCGTCGTTGCCGATATGACGACGCCCATCCGCGCGCGGCTGATCGATGTCCTGACGCGAAAACTGTAGGCGGCCGGCAAGGTGACCATGGTCATCAATACCGGCACGGACGAACAAAGCGTCGCCTCGGCCATGCGGCAGACCCTCAATTATCGCGCCGATGCGACCGTCTTTCTCTCCGGCACTCCGTCGGCCAAGCTCATTGAAACCAGCCTTGCCAATGGCCAGCAGGTTGTCCTCATCAATCGCGACGATCCGCTCACCGGCTGCCATAATCTGGGCCTCGACAATGAAGTGGCAAGCCGCGAAGCCTTTTTCCTCCTCCGCCGCGCCGGCTGCCATCGCCTTGCCCTCGTTACCTCCACTGCCCATACCGCAAGCTTGATCGAGCGCGAGCGCGTTTTCGTCGCCGTCGCCGAAGCCGCCGGCCTTCCTGTCACCGTCATGGCCGCCGGCCCCACCACCTATGCCTCGGGCTATGAAAGCGCGCGCCGTCTCTTTGGCCGCTCGGATGGTCCCGATGGCGTCTTCTGCGTCACCGATCTTCTGGCGCTCGGCTTCATGGACGCTGCCCGCCACGAATTTGGCCTGACCCTGCCCGATCAGCTTTGCCTTGTGGGCATTGACGATATCGAAGAAGGCGCCTGGGAATCATACAAGCTCACGACCTTTGCCCAGCCCTTTGCCGAAATGGGCGATCATGTGGTCGAGCTTTTGTCTGCACCAGTGCCGGTCACCCCGGGCCGCCGCATTTTTGAACCGGTGCCGATCTGGCGAAAAAGCGTAAGAGCCTCAGCCACCTAATCGCTCCTTCAAACGCCCGAAAGCACCTTGCACACGTGCGCAGCCGTGCACTGTCATCAAAGCGTTATTCAAGCAATTTATTCAGCACAGCCGAAAGCGACGGAATTGCACTTGTGTGCAAGCGTCATTCGGTGTTGTCTGGTGCTGCAACGATGCACAAGATTGACCCGGCAAAAGATTGGGCTGTCTTCCGCACGCTGCCGCAATGAGGAGGGGAGCCCATGAGTTGGGTGGATGCGAGCTGGCCGCGCATCCACTGATCGGCCAGCGTGCCGGTTCATGGACTCCGTCGCCAGCGAGAGCGAAGGCAAGCTCGCCCTGAGCTGCCGACACGGGAGAGTATGATGAAACGCCGCCACTTCCTGATTTCCGCCGCTGCCATTTCGGCCGGCGTCACCCTTATGCCCCGCATGACCTTCGCTGCCGAAGGCGTGATCGATGTTTATTTCACCTCGGACCAGAACGTCATCGACTTCTGGACCAATGTGGTAAAGCCCAAGTTCGAAGCCGCCAATTCCGGCATCACACTCAATCTCGTTGACGGTGGCGACGGCCCCGGCGTTGCTGCCATCGGCGATCGCGCCCTTGCCGCTCTTGCTAGCGGTGCCGATCCGCAGGCCGATCTTTTCGAAGGCTACGACACCCGCGTCAATGCCGGCGCCATCGACAAGGGTCTCTTCGTCGATTTCTCGACCGCCGGCCTTTCGAACTATTCCAAGATCAATCCGCTCGCCAACGACATCCCAACCCGCCTGCCTTACCGCGGTTCGCAGGTGCTCCTCGCCTATGACACGACTAAGCTCGATCCGGCAAATGTGCCCAAGACCTGGGCCGATCTTGTCACCTGGATCAAGGCCAACCCCGGCCAGTTCATCTACAATCGCCCCAACAAGGGCGGTTCGGGTGGCAATTTCGTGCGTCGCGCCATTTTCGAAGCCAATGGCAACGACCCCAAGAAGTTCACCGTCGACAATTTCACCCCCGAATTTGCCGAGGAAGCCCTGACCCCGGCCTGGGCCATGCTCAATGATCTCGCGCCGTCGCTCTTTGAAAGCGGCGCTTATACCTCGGGCAACACCCAGTCGCTTCAGTTGCTCGGCCAGTCCGCCGTCACCATGATCCCGGCCTGGTCCGATCAGGCCCTCTCGGCCATCCAGCAGGGCGTGCTGCCGGAAACCACCGGTCTCGTTCAGCTTCAGGACCTCGGCCTGCCCGGCGGCTTCACCTATATCGCCGTGCTCTCGAACGGCGCCAACAAGGACGCAGCCCTCAAGCTCGCCGACTTCCTCCTCACCGAGGAAATCCAGTCCGCCATTCTCACCGAACTCGGCGGCTTCCCCGGCGTCTCCTGGGACTATGTCGCGGCCGATCTCCGCACCCGCTTTGCCGACATCATCCCGGAATCGATCCCGACCTTCCCGGGCGGCAAGTGGGAAACCGCCATCAATGATGGCTGGTACCGCGCCGTTGCTCCAAACGTGGACCCTGCCTCGTGACCTCGACAGAAGCGGGCGCCCTGGCGCCCGCACCCACGCAACGCAAGAGGCCGATCGGCCTCTTGCTCGTGGCCGTGCCCGTTCTTCTCGTTCTCTGGCTCATCATCTGGCCGATCATTTCGGCCGTGATTCAGACCCTCTGGCTGCCGACCCCCGATGGCGGGCGCAGCTTTTCGGTCTCGAGCTACGAGTTCTTCGTCAGCGACCCCTATAGCCGGGCAAACCTGGCCATCACGCTCTGGACCACCGGCGTCTGCGCCGTGTTGCTCCTCGTGATCTGCCTGCCCATTGCGCTCTATCTGCGCTTTTCCAATTCCAAGATCGCCGCCTATGTGCAGGGTCTCGCCATCTTCCCGATGTTCGTGCCCTCCATCATTCTCAGCTTCGCCTTCATCCGCGTGCTGGGGCCCAACGGCACCGTCGATCTCCTCCTCAACTCGGTCGGCCTCCCCAAGATCAAGTCGCCTTACCTCACCCCCTGGGGTCCGGTGATCGGCCTCGTCTGGGACAATATCCCCCTGACGGTCCTGATCCTCCTCTCCGGCCTCGGCAATGTGTCGAACCAGGCGATCGAAGCGGCGCGCGATGTCGGCGCCGGGCGCTTTGCCCTGCTCTGGCACATCATCCTGCCGCGCATTTCCAATTCCATTCTCGTCGCCATTTCCTTTGCCGTCCTTGGCATCTTCTCGGCCTTCACCCTGCCCTATGTGCTTGGTCCCGCCGCTCCGGAAATGATGGGCCCCTTCATGCAGCGCACCTTCCGCGATCTCTTCGATCCGACCAATGCCATCACCCAGGCCGTGATCACTTTCGGCTTCTGCATCGTCTTCGGGCTCTTCTATGTGCGCTCCGTCGCCAAGAACAGGACGCCCTGACATGAGCACTACAACTATCAAAATCAGAGCGCCGATCGACTGGACCGGCATCTTCTTTGCCGTCGTCCTGACCCTCGTCATCGTCGCGCCACTCGTTGTCGTCGGCACCTGGGCCTTCACCAATGTCTGGCGCTTTCCTTCGGTCATCCCGCAGGAATTCGGGCTCAAATTCTGGTATCAGACCCTCTCCCGCGCGGACGTCTGGTCCTCGATCACCATGAGCCTGACGCTGGCCACCACGGTGACGGTGCTCTCCGCCGTCATCTGCCTTCCCGCCGCCTATGCCTTTGCCCGCCTCGACTTCCCCGGCCGCGATATTTTGTTCTTTTCGTTCCTTGCCGGGCACGCTTTCCCGAAGTTTGGGCTTCTCGTCGCCATTGCCGGCATCTTCCTGCAACTGAATCTCATCGGCACATTCTGGGGCGTCGTCCTCATCCAGCTCGTCGGCACGCTGCTGTTCATGATCTGGATCCCCGTCGCCGCTTTCCAGTCGGTCGATCGCAAGATGGAAGAAGCCGCCCGCGACGTCGGCGCCTCGCCCTTCCGCGTCTTCTGGTCCATCACCCTGCCCCAGGCCGGCCCGACCATCGCCGCCGCCATTCTTCTAAGCTTTGTCGGCACCTTCTACGAAACCGAAGGCGCCTGGCTCATCGGCGCGCCGCAGGTCCGCACCCTGCCGGTCCTGATGATATCCTTCATCAACAACCAACCCGTCATCCAGTTCGGCGCCGTCCTCTCGGTCCTCCTCTGGGTCCCAAGCTTCATCGCCCTGCTGTTCGCCCGCCGAGTGGTCAATTCCGGCTCGTTTGCAAAGGGGTTCGGGGCTTGATGGTTTTCGACCTTGCAGCACCCCCACCCA
>CAJYKO010000389.1 GCA_913775215.1 uncultured Devosia sp.
CCGTCTTCCACGGCCTTGGGCACCAGATGCACCACGGCCGAGGTCACGTTCGGCGGCGGCACAAAGGCCTGCTTGCCGACATTGAACGCAATCCGCGCATCGGTCCGCCAGCCTGCCAAAACCCCGAGCCGCCCATAGGCATCTTCCCCGGGCCGCGCGCAGATCCGCTCCGCCACTTCCCGTTGAAACATCAGCGTCAGGCTTTCGAAAAACGGCGGCCACTGCTCCATCGTCAGCCAGCCGGTGAGCAATTGCGTACCGATATTATAGGGCAGGTTGGCGATGATCCGCGTCGGTCCATCGGCGAGTGTGCGATAGTCCATCTCCATCGCGTCCCCTGAGATCACCGTCAGCCGGCCGGGATAGGCCTCGGAAATCTCCGCCAGCGCCGGCAGCGCCCGCGCATCCCTTTCGATGGCGATAACTTCGCGCGCGCCTTCTGCTAGCAACGCCCGCGTCAGCCCGCCAGGGCCAGGGCCTACCTCGATCACCCGTACGCCATCGAGCGATCCTCCCACACGCGCAATGCGCGCCGTCAGGTTGAGATCGAACAGGAAATTCTGTCCGAGCTCTTTCTTGGCCCTGAGGCCATGGGTGGCGATGACCTCGCGCAGCGGCGGAAGATTGTCGATCTGGCTCATCGTGTCCCGGTCGTCATTTGGTGCGCCATGGCTATGGCCGCCAAAAAGCTCGATGTCGAGGCCTTTCCGGTCCCGGCGAGGTTGAACGCCGTGCCATGGTCCGGCGATGTCCGCACGATCGGCAAGCCCAGCGTCACATTGACCCCGGCATCGAAGGCCACCGTCTTGATCGGGATCAGTGCCTGGTCATGATACATGGCAAGCACGGCATCATATTGCCGCCAGTGCCTTGGGAAAAACAGCGTATCGCCGGGCAGGGGGCCCACCACGTCTAGGCCTTCATGCCGCGCCGCTTCCAGCGCCGGAATGATCGTCTCGATTTCCTCGCGTCCGATCGCCCCGCCTTCGCCGGCATGCGGATTGAGCCCAGCCACGGCAATGCGCGGCTCCACAATCCCGAACCGCTTCCGGAGGTCGCGATCCATCACACGCAGCGTCTCAACGATCAGTTGAACCGAGATCAGTCCCGGCACATCCTTGATCGGCACATGGATAGTCAGCGGCACCGTCCGCAGCTCTTCATGCGCCAGCATCATGACCGGCAGGGGCTCGACGCCATTTTCCGCGCAGAGCGCCGCCAGAAATTCGGTATGGCCCGGATGCCTGAACCCGGCCTCGTAAAGCGCGCCCTTGTGGATCGGCGCCGTCACGATCCCACTGCAGCGCCCCGCCTTGACCGCCGCAACCGCCTCCTCGATCGCTGCGATCACGACAGGCGCCGCACCACCATGTGGCAGCCCCGGCTGATCCGGCACATCACCCACAATATCAGAAACAGGCAAGGCCGCCGCGAATGCGGCCTCTGCCTCTTCGGGCGCGGCTACCGCAACCTCGATCTCAAGTCCCAGCCGCTTCGCCCGCGCCTTGAGAAACCCCGCATGACCAAAGACGACGAAAGGCGTCAGCCCGAGCGCCACCCGCTGCGCATAGAGCGCCAGAATGATATCGGGTCCGATCCCGGCGGGTTCGCCCATGCTGATCGCCAGCGGTGCCATGCTTGTCCCCAAAACAAAGCGGAGGCGCATCGGTCAGGATGCGGCTCCGCAAAGATATCATCGGTACGGCCGAAGCCGCATCCAAAACTCAGTTATAGATGATCTTGGCTTCCTGCCGAAGGCGCGCGAGGTAAGCGTCAGCTTCCTTCTGCATGGTCTCCCCGCCCACTTCATTGCGCAGGTCGTCCTTGACGAAGGTGAGGTCTTCCGCCTGCGTCTTTTCGCAGATCGCCAGCATCGACACGCCAGTTTCGACGACGCGCGGCTTGGTAATCCCGCCGACATTCATGCCGGCCAGTTCCTTGGCCATGGCTTCGGGCAGCTGCGTCGCGTGACGGCGACCGATATCGACAACGGCAGCATCGGTATATCCGAGCGAAAGCTGCACGGCGCTGTCGCAGCCGGCAAAGCTCGAACGGAACTTGTTGGCCTGCGCCGTGCGGCCGCTTGCGCCCTGGCCGACGAAGATGATTTCTTTCAGGATATAGTCGAACTTCTGGTAGTCCGCGACCTGCGAGGCCGCGCGCTGGTCGAGTTCGAGGTCCGAAATCTGCACATTTGGCACCACCGCCTGCTGGCTCACGGCGTTCCAGGCGATCGAGGCGCGCAGACGATCGCGCAGCGTTTCCTGGCTGACGCCACCCTGTGCCAGCAACTGGTTGAGCTTGTCTTGGCTCATCTTGAGGTTACGCGCGATCTGGAGGAAAGCTTCGTCGATCTGCGATTGGGAAACCTCGATGCCGAGCTTCTTGGCTTCGCTCATCTGGATGGCTTCGGTGATCAGCTGATCCGTCGCGCCCTTGCGGCCGCCCTGATTGCCTTCCATGCGGAACAGCCGGGTGCGCTGGTCCACCTGAATATCAGAGATAGTGATGCCGTTGACGGTCACGACAGTTGCCGCAAAGCTCGGAAGGGCCGATGCCGCGGTCAGCGCAAGGCCGAGGAACAGGGCGCCGGTGGCGCGTCGCAGAAATGCAAAGGTCATCGTCAGGTCCGCGTTAAAACTGAGCCGCATCAATGCGACCCTAAACTCGCCCTGTCAATTGACCAAAAATTGCGGCCAAAATCCGGGCAGTCATCAGAAGGAGGGGACAGGCACAGCGCCGCTATAGCCAAGGTTGAGTCCTGCCGGCGCCTTGATGGCAAAGGTCGCGAGGACGCTCGTCGAATTGGGCGAGGTATGCGTCGGCCCATTGCGCGCTGCATTGGCGCCAAAGGTCAGGTAGCCGTCGTCATAAACCACGCCACCGCTCACCTGCAGCCAGCTATTTGCCGCGATATCCCAGGCCGCACCAGTGCGCAGGCTCCAGTAGTCTGCCACCGGCACGGTCACAGAGCCCACCACTTCATGCTGGTCGCGCACCTGGCCGAGGCCAAGATTGGCCTCGATGAAGCGATAGTCGAGGCTCGCGCTATAGCCTTCATTGCTGTAGCTCGCGCCAAGGCTAGCTCGCGCCAGGGTCCAGGCGCTGGTGTCCACCTGCGCCTTGCCGCCAACCACCAGCCCTGGCATGAACGACCCATAGGCCCCAAGCACGCCATAAGACGCTGCCGTATCAAGCCCGCTCCCGACGGCGGTATTGGCCTGGTCCGGCGACGTAAAAGCGTTCACCCCCGCCAGGTGGAACGATTGCCCGCCGATCAGGTCGAGATAGCTGCCGCCATCCAAATTGACCTGATATCGACCACCGACATTGAGGCGCAGTCCCGTTTCCTGCCGGTCATAGCCGGAAAATCGGTTGTAGCTGAAAAGGTTGGTGTCATCGAAAACGAAGCTCTGCGCATCGTCATTGGTGATCCCGAGGCGTGTGGTGTCCGACCCGCGATAAACCAGCTGCGCGATCGGCTCGACGATATGGGTCACCTCCGCCTGCCGCGCGATCAGTGGATAGCGCACATCCATGGCCGCAATCGGCGTCGCGCTGAAAAGGCTGGTTTCGCCCGGCAAGAGCGGGCTTCTGCCGTCATAATAAGAAAAGTCCGTCCGGCCGCCGAAATAGGGCGTGAACACGAGACCGCCCGCGCCAATGAACTGCTTTTGCCAGCTCGCCTGTACCACGGCATGGGTCTTGTTGCCCTGGTAGCCATAGCGCGCGCCGGCAGCCGCAAGGCCCGTATCGGCCTGCCGCGAGACATTGCGCAAATGTCCCTCGACGGTCACGCGACCCATATCATCGGCAAGGTCGATCGTCTTTTCAAACCGGGTCACCGGCAGGTTCGCACCCTGCGCATCCTGGCTCGCCTGGGTCACGTTGCCAAGCTGATTGAATTGCTGCACCCGGATATCGAAATAGGTGTCTCGGTTCACATGCGTCGCATAAACATGGTTGACCGTAGATTTTGCCGAGGTCAGCGCATAATCGCTGAGATAGTTCGCATCGCTGAAGGCGGTGTAAGACCAGCCTGCTTCCCATTCTTCGATCGGTGTAAAGACGCCCGAAGTCTGCACCGCGCCGCGCCATTCGATATTGCCGACTTCCCCGGCAAAGGCGCCCGGCTCGCCCTGGCGCAGGCCCGTGGCCTTGACATGGAACGAACCATTCTCGAACTGCTGCACCCATTCTGCCCCGAGCAGCAGGCCCTGCCGCGAGAAATAGCGCGGGCTGAGGATCACGTCGGTCCACTGGCTCGAATAGGCCGTCACATCGACGCCGATCCCAAACCCGGTCTGGTCATCGAAGCTGAAAACAGGCTTGGGCGCATTGTCGAGCACCGACCCGCTGAGATCGGGCAACCAGAGATAGGGTAGCCACAAAACCGGAATGCCGAGCAGCGCCAGGCTTGGCTGCTCGAGCGTCACCGAATTGTCTTCCGCGTTCTGGACGATCCGCGTCGCCTTGACTGACCAGCCGATGCGACGGCCCTTGTCGTCGATACACTCCCCGCACGGCGCGTAGGACGCATTGGTCAGAATCGTCTCGACCGCCGAATTATAGTCGGCACTGTCCGCCGTAATCCGCGACCCATCATAGGAGGTGATGGTCAGCGCGTTCATGAATTCGGCGCGCAACCCGCCCGTAATGTCGAGATCGGTCGTCTCCATCACATTGCCGGATGGATCGGTCACCGTCACCGCACCGAGCATGATCACCTTATCGGTGTTCCTGTCATAGGTCAGCGTGTCGCCGGTGACGATATAGCCGCTCGATTTCAGAATCACATTGCCTGAGGCGGTGATGGTATTCTTGGCAACGTCAAAGGTCAGCGTCGCCGCCTCCACGCCCGTCGGCGCCGCAGGGTCGACCGGAGCATTGAAGAAATCTGTCGGGACCAGATTTTGCGCCAAAACAGGCAGTGTGAAAACGCAAAGCGACGCGCCCAGCAAAAGGGCACGCATCAAACCCGCGCTCTGTCCCCCGTTCTGCCTCACGTCCGTCCGTCTTCCTTGTGCAGCAGCACTGTTACACCAATCACGATGGCGACCAGAGCCGGGCCGACTGCTGCGAACGTGGGGTCGAGAACACCTGTCGACCCAGCGCGGTCGGCCATCTCGGTAATCACGAACACAACAAATCCGAGCACGATGCCATAAAGGACCGCTGGACCTAGACTAGTGTCCCTTCGATAACCCGCGGTAAACGCAAAGGCAATGAACAGCGACCCGCAAAGCACAAGTGGTAGCGAAAGCAGCTTGAAAAGCCGCATCGTCGCTGCCGCCCGCACCAGCGGGTCCGCCACGCCGGTCTGCAAAAGCTCGGCCAGATCGAAGAATGTCATGTCCTCGGTCGAGGCCAGTTTCAGGCTGATCTCGGGCGGGGTGGAATCGGTCGGCACCTGATAATCATAGAGCACGCGCGGCGGTGCTTCCGGCGTTCGCGCCGTCGCCTGTGGCATGCGCCAATGCCCGTTTTCGAGAATCGCGGTCGGCGCCTCGAGCCGCGGAATGCCATCGCCCGAACGGAACAGCGTCACATCGGTCAGCTCCGTGCCGCCCGGCGACATCGAGCGCGCCAAAAGCACATAGCGCTGTCCATCGCCTTCCTGTTCGATCCAGATTTCCCCCGGCGGCGTCAGCAGCGCAGCCTGGCCGGGCGGGGTAGGGTAGAGCCCGCGATTGATCTGGGTGCTCACGGTTTCTGCCCCGAGCGCCACGAGAAAGCTGATTAGCACGACCGCAATCGTCGGCGCCCGCACTGCCCGCCAGATCGAGATCCCGCTCGCCTTGATCACTGTCAGCTCATGCCGTGCCTTGAGATCGGCGAGCCCCAGGATCGCACCCATCAAGACCGTCACGGGCAGGGTCTTGATGGTCCAGCGAACGGCGCTCATCGCCACCATGACCATGGCCATGAATGTCCCGGCCTGCTCCGAGACCACGCTGAATCGCCAGGCATCGAGCGATTCGACGAGCGCAATCAGCCCATAGAAAATGAAAACCGTCGCCCCGATGCGGCTCCCGAGCCGCTTGAGCACCAGCCAGTCGATCCGCGTCATGCGCTCACCATGGGGATGGGACGACGCGGCCAAAGTCTATAGGTCAAAACCGCCGCCGAAAGCAGGATAAGCAGCACCGATCCCGTGCCGATGCCGAGGGGGCTATAGGTCCCAACGCCGCGCTCGGCAAAGCCGACCAGGAGCACAATGGCTTCGAGCGGCAGGGGAATGCGCGCGCGCTTGCCGCTCGGGAATGCACCCAGCGCCAGCGTGAACATTCCCAGCGCAATCACCCGCAGCGCCTCCGCCGATCGATCGAGCAACCGCTGCACGATCTCGGGTTCGGCAAACCCATTCCCCATCGCCTGATGCAACAGATCGAAACTGTCGCGCTCCCCGAGATTGTCGCCCCCGGCAATCGGCTGGGCGAGACTATCGACGCTCACGTCATAGCGGCTGAAGCGCACTTCGGAATAGCGCCCATCATCCTCGAGATATTGCAGCACGCCATTGCGCAGTTCGAGCACATAGTTCTGTCCATCGCTCGAGACCCGCGCGCTATCGGCGATATAGGTCCGGCGCGATTCCGGCGTCCGGCGATCGTCGGCGAAAAAGTCGACGATCTCCCCACCCGGCTCGCGCCCGCCAATAAGAAGGATTACGCCCGGCGTTACCTGCGTAAAACGCCCCGGGCGCAGCGTCGAACTCACAAGGTCAGCCGCAACCTCCGCCGTCAGGTCGGCAAACTTCCGGTTCGCCAGCGGCTCGACCACATGGGCCAGCAGCAGCACAACGGCCACACCCCCGCCGATCACCAGTGCCGCCGCGCGCCAAAGCCCGCTCGTCCCGCGCGTCGCGTGAATGATGTGCAGTTCCCGGCTGAGCCCAATGGCGTTGAGCGCCCGGATCATCCCGATCCCGACGCAGATATAGAAAAAGGCGAGCAGCAGCGGCGGCATCGTATAAAGCGCCTGCACCGCCAGCGTGCCAAAGCCCTGGCCCTTTATGGAAACCAGTTCGAACTGCCTCAGGCAATTGACCAGCCAGAGCAACAGACACACGATTCCGGTCAGGATCAGCGCGTCCGTCGCAAAGAGGCGGGCGATATAGGTCGTCAGGCGTCTCATGCCGAAATGCTATCATCCTTCTGCGTCGCAACCATGGCCGGCGACCCAAAGCATGTCTCCCGAAAGTCGGTACCGGTTTCGGGACAAAGACATGCGCTAAAACAAAGAGCTTTTGCGCACCATGGTGCAAAGCTGGATTCGTCGCAATTGCTCCGCGTCCGCAAAGACTTATTCTTATCCGCCTGTTGCCCGCTTGCCGCTCCTAGCCTTCCGTCTCCCGCAACGATACTGTGCCTCCCATGGCCGAAGTTCTCTTCTATCATCTCGAAGTCCGCCCCCTCGAATCCGTCCTGCCACAGCTTCTTGAAAAGACGCTGGAGCGCGGCTGGCGCGCGGTCGTCGAAACCGGCACACGCGACCGCGCCGAAGCGCTCGATGCCATGCTCTGGACTTTTCGCGACGATTCCTTCCTGCCCCACGGCCTTAGCGGAGAGGAAACCGATGCCCACCAGCCCATCCTTTTGACCGACGATCCCACCGCTAATCCCAATGAGGCCGTGGTCCGTTTCTTCGTCGATCGCGCAGTGCCGCAATCAGCCGATGGCTATAAGCGCATCGTCTATATGTTCTCGGGCCATGACCCCGACGCCGTCGCCGAAGCGCGCTCCGCCTGGCGGAATCTGCGCGATGGCAACGACGTCACCTATTGGCAACAGGAAGCCGATGGCCGCTGGGTGAAAAAGGCATGACGCCCGACCTCACGACCCCCAGCCGCCATACGCTGCCCGAAGATCTCTTCGCCATGCTCATTGGCACCATGCTGGTCTCGCTCGGCATCGCCTTCTATTCCGAAGTCCAACTCACCACCGGCAGCAGCGCCGGCCTCGCGCTGCTCCTCCAATATGTGACAGGCATCCCCTTCGGCGTGCTGTTCTTCTGCATCAACCTGCCATTCTACGTCCTTGCCTTTCTGCGCATGGGCTGGCCCTTCGCCGTCAAGACGATCCTGTGCGTCGCGCTGGTGTCATTTTTCTCGGGCCAGATTCCGGGCTGGATCGGCATCGACCAGATCCATCCCTTATTTGCCGCGCTCGTCGGTGGCGGCCTCATTGGCCTCGGCATCCTCTCGCTCTTCCGCCATAAGGCGAGCGTCGGGGGCATCAATATCCTCGCCCTTTATCTCCAGGACAATTTCGGCATCCGCGCCGGCTACTTCCAGCTCGGCGTCGACGCCTGCATCCTCCTCGCCGCCTTCTTCATCCTGCCGCTTGAAAGCGTGATCTATTCGATCCTCGGCGCGCTGGTCCTCAACCTCATTATTGCCCTCAACCACAAGCCCGGGCGCTATGTCGGCTTCAGCTAGCGTGTCTCGTGAAAGTGGTTCCGGTTTCGCGAAAAAGACACGCGCAAAAGCAAAGAGCTAGAGCGCAACAGGCGAGGCCGAATGGCCGCGACGCGCTTTAGTCCCCGCTCTTGACCTTGCCCGCACCCGAACCCTTAGGCGCTGCCGGCTCCGGCAGTTCCGCTGCGTAAAGCTCCATGAAATCCTTCATTAGCTCGTAGCAGAAGATGATTTCGGTCGTGTCCGGATCGTAAAACGCATTCGCCTCGCCACAGCGCTTGGCATTGAAGCGCACCGGCCGGCGGATATTGTAGCTCTTGCGCAAGTTCGCCGCGACTTTGTCGAACACCCCACTCGAGCGGAAAGCATCCGCCGCCAGCCGCAATTTCCCTCCGGCATCGTGATAGGTCACGTTGACCGTCGTGCCCTCGTCCTTTTCCGCCAGATGCTCGGAGAGCACGCTTCTCAGGCTCCGGTCGACGAGATCAAAATCCCAAAAGCAACTGTCCTGCCGGTCTCGCCCGATGGCATATTGGTTGGCAATGGGCCGGAACGAAGTTTCGTCGCTCCCCACCATCATGCAGACGATCTGATAGGCGCGCTGCTTGTCGAGGCTATGCGCCGCGGCAAAATCCTCTTCATACTTGCCGCTATTGTAAGCCGTCCCGGTCAGCAGCCACCCTTCGGCCGCATCCTCCAGCGCCTTGTTGGCTTCCGGCGTCCGCTCGTTGAGCAGCGTCCAGGTCGCCATATTGTCCGCCGCATCTTCCTCGCGCCCGAGCACGGGGAGGTTCAGCTGGTCGATCAGCAGGTGCCCCACCTCATGATAGAGCACGAACAGGCTATTGTTGGCGGCAAAGCTGATCGTGTCGTTGCGCTGCTGCTTGGTCAATCCCGTCAGCTCATGAGCCAGTGCGCCCTGCGCGAAAAGGGAGAGAGCGAGGGAAACAGCAACTGCAAAACGCCGCATGAACTGCCTGCAAATTGAGTGAAACCGATGCCAGCAGATTCCAATCTACCGGGCCTGTCAACGCGCTGGCACGACCCAGGTTAATGCCCCGGTTGCCAGTCCGGCGGCGCGAGCTCGAAGCCCGAAAACTGAAAGCCAGGCGCCACCGTGCAGCCCACCAGTGTCCAATCCCCCAGCGTTTTCGCCGATTGCCAGACATCGCGCGGCACAACCACCTGCGGCCTTTGCCCCGCCGCAAGGTCCGATCCCAAGACGTGTGGATCCCTGCTCACCCCGTCCGAGAGCTGCAATTCGAGTGCCGCTCCGGCGTAATAATGCCACACCTCGACCGCGTCGACCTTGTGCCAATGCGAGCGGTCGCCCGCCTCGAGCAGATAATAGATCGCTGTCGATTGCGCCCGACCGGTCTCGCCACCCACATCGACAAAGGTCTGGGTATACCAGCCGCCTTCGGGGTGCCGCTCCATCTTGAGCGTAAAGATGACATTCTGGGCCGTCAGCTGGCTCATGCGCGCTCTGCGTCCTCCAGCTCGGCGCTGAGCGCCAGCCATTGTTCTTCGGTAGTCTCAAGCTCGGTGCCGAACCGCGCTTTGTCCTTGCCAAGGGCGATCAGTCGGTCAGCCGGGCCGTTGTAAACCTTGGGGTCGGCCAGGAGGTTCTCGATCTTGTCGATTTCCACCTTCAAACGGGAAATCTTGGTTTCAGCATCCTTAATCGAGTT
>CAJYKO010000390.1 GCA_913775215.1 uncultured Devosia sp.
GCCGACGTGTTTAACGGTGCCCGTGCCGGTGCCGATACCCTCAAGACTTGGCGGCGACGAAATGACATGGTTCTTTAGCCTTGCGCCTGAAGTTCAATTGGCGATCATTGGCATCCTCGCCACGATCGTCGGTGCATGGGTCGGAACATGGCGTGAGAGCAAGAAGCCAGCAGAGAAGCCGCAAGGCGGGCTTACGCTCGCGGGTGCGCTTATCGACAGCTCGAAGGTTGACGAGCTGGTCGCCATCCTCCGAACGGAAGCAGATGCCTCCAGCAAGCTAGCGACTGAGATTCGACTACTCACCAACTCGGTCGAGCGCATGATCGACGAAGCGGGAGAGGCGCGCACCGATATGCGCGAATTGCGGGGCGCGCTTTTCAGCCTGAGAGAGGAATTGAGGGTGATGGCGGCACGGCGCAGCAATGGGCGCACCCCTCGGTCGGGATAGTTATGCGAGACCAGAAGGGAATTAACGTGAGTTACGATTGATCTACTGAAAAATACGTAGCTGAGTGTGTTCGCTAAGCAACGGCTCTCTAGAGTCTTCGGCGAAAAGAGAAAGAATATAGACTCATAAACTATTCGATGCTTTCATTGTGATGTTTGGAGGGATCACAATGAAAACTGTTTTGATCGCCGTGGCTTCCGCTGCCGTGATGACTTCTGGCGTCGCTGCAGCCGATTTCGGCGTTATGACGCAGCCTGCACCGATGGCCTATGCTGCACCAGCCGCAGACTGGACAGGCTTTTACGCCGGTGCCTTCGGTGGTATCGGCGGCGCTGACTTCAACCTGGTGCCCGTCGGTATTCCTGGGGCGGGTTTGCTGACCACCGGTCGAGGTGGGTTAGCAGGCGTGGCGGTCGGTGCCGATTATCAGCTAGACTCGTTCGTCGTCGGTGCTGTCGCGGATATCGCGCTCACCAACGTCGAAGGCACCGCCACGATCGCGGCTGGTGGTGGATCGGTCACCTACAATTCGCGTCTTGACTACCTCGGCACCTTGCGTGCTCGCGCGGGCTTCCTGCCCACCGACAGCTTGCTTATCTACGCGCACGGTGGTTTTGCATATGGCCGGAGCACTCCAACGCTGAGTGCCAACGGCGTCAATGCTCCTGGTTTTGTTGCCACCAATCGCACTGGCTGGACCATCGGTGCCGGCGCCGAATTTGCGGTGACTGAGAACGTCTCTGTGCTGACGGAATATGCATACACCGATCTCGGAAATCCGACTGTCACGGACGCTTCCGCACCTGGTCAAGCGACCGAAAGCCTCAAAATGCACACGCTTAAAGCGGGTGTGAACTTCCGGTTCTAGTAAGAATGCCGTGGGCCTCAGCTGAGCTGAGGCCCTTATTGTTTCCAAGATTTGGTTTCGGCTTCAGCCCTTCTCAGGCAAACAACACGCGAGATGTGTCGGGTCTTCGTGTTCGGCATACAACCTTCCCCAACTCTGCTTCCAAAGCTGGCTACCTTCGATGTCGACGACGACGCGACCGAAGCCGTATTCCTTGGCGTATCGCTTGGCCAGTCTGGCTGCTTCTCTCGCGGAATATGGGCCTTCCGACATCTCCGGGCCGCCGAAGTCCAGCCTTGGCAGTGCGATCATGCCGCGCTGAATGCCGTCCTTCCCCGTTCGTATAATCAGAATGATCGCGCCGTCATCCGTGGGGTCTAGGGTGTGAACGAACACCGGCTTCATCGTTGGATAGGCTGGCAGCTGTTCAGGCTGCCAATCTTCGGGCATGCCGGCGTTGAGCTTCCTGATGAGCTGCTCGATCTCGAACGCGGCTTGGTGTGCTTCCCAAGTTAGTTTTGGCTCGGCTGTAGGCCCGGTGCCGCCATATGGAACGATGTTTTCCCAATCGTCGTCTTGCAGATGTTGCATGGCGGCCTCCTTTCTGTCCCGCCGATATCAAGACCGTGCAGAAGTGAGAGTCAATCTCTTGTTCGCGTTTTGTTCACGATGCTATGCCTAGGGTCCTCGACGCCCCGAGGAGCTCCATGGCCTGTCTCTTTCCTGATTCTCGCTGGCCGGTGCCGCTTGTCGCACTGCAGCCATTGACGGTTCCGATGGTGGGCCGGACGGTGCATGCCGGCTTCCCTTCGCCGGCCGATGATTTCATTGAGGAGATGATCGACCTCAATCAGGTGCTGATCAGCAATCCGACCGCGACTTTTCTCTGGCGGGTCGTTGGCGATTGCATGATCGACGTCAAGATATTCCCGGGCGATGTCGTCATCGTCGATCGCAGTGTCCAGCCGAAGCACCGAGCGATCGTTCTAGCCGTTATCGACGGAGAACCGACGCTCAAGCGGCTCAATCGGCGCGGCGGCGTCATGATCCTCCACAACGAAAATGCGAAGCTGCCGCCTTTTCTGGTCTCGGAAGGCACCGAGGTGTCGATCTGGGGCGTCGTCACAGCTACGATCCGCGACCTCAAAAAATGACTGCGCTTGCTCTCATAGACGGCAACAGCTTCTACTGCAGCTGCGAGCGCGTATTCGATCCCAAGCTCGAGAAGCGGCCGGTCATCGTGCTGTCGAACAACGACGGCTGCGCGGTTGCTCGCACGGCCGAAGCGAAGGCTCTGGGCATCAGGATGGGGCAGCCCATGTTCCAGATCCAGGATCTCTGCCGGCAGAACAATGTTGCGGTTTTCTCCAGCAACTATGCTCTCTATGGCGACATGAGCCGGCGGATGAACAGCGTCTACCAAGGTTTTTCACCCGACATCGAGATCTACTCCATCGACGAAAGCTTCCTTGATGTGGAGCACTTGCCGATCAAGGACAGGACGGCTTGGGCATCAGATCTGCGGGCTACGACGCGCCAATGGACTGGAATCCCTTGCTGCGTCGGCATCGGCCCGACGAAAACGCTGGCGAAGCTCGCGAATAAGGCTGCGAAGAAGCTCCCATCCGGCGTCCTGGACCTCTCCGACGAGCGCGCCCGACATGAGGTGATGGCGACCTTCCCAATCGAAGATGTGTGGGGGATCGGTAGGGCGTCGGCGGAAAAGCTGCGCCATCTCGGCATCGAATATGCCGGCCAAGTTCGGGACATGGAACCCAAGCTCGCACGCCAACTCATGACAGTCGTGGGCGAGCGCATCATCCATGAACTTAATGGGCGCTCGGCAATCGCTCTGGAGGCCGTAGCACCGCAGCGGAAAGGCTGCGCTGTCACGCGGTCCTTTGGCGAGCGCGTAACGCATAAGATCCAAATGGAGCAGGCCGTCGCGGGCTATGCCACCCGCCTCGGCGAGAAGCTGCGTAGGCACGGCTTGGCGACGGACCACGTCACGGTCTTCATGCACACGAGTCAGTTCAATAAGGATGATCCGCAGCGCTCCGTCTCCATGACGGTCGATATCCCAGAAGCGACGAACGATAGCCTGACGCTAATCAAGGCGGCGAAGCGCGCGGTTGACGTCCTTTGGAAGTCAGGCTTCCGGTACTCCAAGGCCGGGATAATCACGCAGGACCTTGTGCCGCCTGCGGAAAGGCAACGTGCTCTGTTCGATACTTTGGACCACGAGCGTGCCGCTAAGGTGATGGCAGCCATGGATGAGGCGAACAAGCGCTGGGGCAGGGCTACGGTTGTGCCGGCGGCGACAATGGGCGGTCCGGGAAAGCCGCAAACCTTCACTACGAAATTTGATATGCGATCGCCAAGATTCACGACGAGATGGGCGGAGTTGCCCCAAGCTCGTTAAGCCACGCTAAAGCGAATTGATCAGAGGCTTCTTAGTGTCGGTGCCCTCATATCGACTGGAATTGACCTCGCGGCCGACCCGATGGAATTCAAGCTGGCTGTCGATCTGAGCGTCGAGCAACAGTGCCTTGGCGTCTTTGCCCTGGATCTTGGTATCGAGCCAAGTGCTGTAAGCCTCAGGCGGCAGGATGATCGGCATGCGGCTGTGGATGTCTGCGATCTCAGGCACGGCGGGGGCCGTGATGATGGTGCAGCTGGTCACGCCCAAATTGTCGTTGTGTGCCCATATGCCGGCGAAGCTGAAGGGCGCCGCACCCGGAAGCTGCATAAGCCACGGATCTTTGCCGCCGTCCTCCTCGTTCTTGGTCCACTCGAAATAGCCATCAGCGGGTATCAAGCAGCGGCGCGACTTGAAGCCTTCGCGGAATGCTCCTGATGTGTCCACGGTCTCGATCCGGGCATTGAACATAGCGGCCTTCGGTAGTTCCTTGGCGAAGAACGGCACAAGCCACCAGCGGCCGCGATCGAGCTCCAGATTGCCCGCTTTGTCGAGGTGGGCAAAGTCGACCTCTTGTGTCGGGGCGATGTTGAACCGTGGCTGCGAATTCGTATTTGCCGGCGGCGCATCGTGGATGCTGTACAGGGCATGGATCTCCGCCCAGGTCATCTCATTGGTGAAGCGTCCGCACATCAGCCCAAGCCCTCCTTCTCCGCCAGCTTGCCCCACTCGTTTCGCCAGAGGCCGCGCTGCTCGATGCTGATCACAACGCGCTCGACGCCCATCATGATCCTAAGCTCGTGGGCGCGATCCAGAGCTTCCGGCACCTCCCAGCCCATATAGCCACCGGCAGCGAACAAGCCTTGCGAAGTTACTTTTGCTGTCCAGACTATGTTTGCCCTCGGCTCCACGTATGAGAGCCCCGCGGCGACCATCTCAGCGCTGGTACCGCCAATAGTGACCATGATGGCGTCGTCGACGATCTCGTCATCATCCGTCGTCCATTGATATGGCAATTGGCGCTCAAGGCGCACCAGGTGGTTGATTTGCTCTTTGATCGGGGCAGTTGAGACGGCGTCAACGATCTCATTCTCGCCGAGGCCGAGTAGGCGCCTGAGACTATTGCTGTTTGGGACGCGGGTCATGGCGGGCATAATGCATCAAGCGATTCCCTTTTCCATCAGAAACCATGCCCACCAAGTTCCAATCCGAGAGCGGCGCTATCTCGCCGACTGCTGACGCGACCCATAAATTCCCGGTCTACTATTGCGAGGATTGCGGCGCGCCAAATGCCGGCTTTGGTATGGCTCGCGCTGACGGCCGGCTAAGCTATTGCGGGTGGGACGGCTTCCGGCCGGTGTGCGTCGGCAAAGGAAAGCCGGATGGCCCTGGGTTGGCTGTGCCGCCGTCTGCCCCGTGGTGAACTATTCCCGAACAGAAGTGTCCCACTTTTTGAGGGCCTGAAAAGGTGGGACAAATTCGGCCTGATTGCTGAGCAATTTCAATGGGCCAAAAATGGAATGGCGATCCCGACAGGACTCGAACCTGTGACCTTCAGCTTAGAAGGCTGCTGCTCTATCCAGCTGAGCTACGGGACCGCACGAGTCTCCATTTAGCGGATTTCCCGGAAAATGAAATGCCCATTGGTCAGGAAGCGACGATCTCTTCCGGTTGGGGCGAGACGATGCTCGCGACACGGCTTGTGCTTTCGCGAACGACGAGTTCGGAACGCAGCACGATTCTGATGGGCGCCGAGAGCGAGAGGGGTTCTTCTACAAGATCAATCAGCGCTTCGGCGGCCATGCGGCCAAGCGTTTCTCGGGGCTGTCGCATCGTCGTCAGCGGCGGTGCATAATGCGGCGCCACGCCCAGATCGTCGAACCCGACGATGGACACATCGCGCGGACACATCATGCCATAGTTGCGCAGCCCTGAAAGAAAGCCGATGGCAGACTCATCGTTCGACGCGAAAACCGCGGTCGGACGATCGCTCAGCGCCATAAAGCGCGCCGCTGTGGCAAAGCCGCTCTCCATGTCGAAATTGCCGCGCAATTGCCATTCGGGCAGGGCAGGGAGGTTCGCGCGCGCCAAAGCCCGCGAATAGCCGATCAGCCGCTCGCGCGAGACGATATTGTGGTCCGGTCCGACTAAGTGCCCGATCTTGCGATGTCCCAGATCGATAAGATGCTGCGTCGCCCGGTCTGCCGCTTCGACATTGTCCGTCAGCACTGTGTGAAAACCCGAATTGGGAATTTCTTCACAGGCTACGACAAGGGGAATCGAGCCCGCCGCGCCGGTGAGATTGCGCAGCATATGCATGTCGACCGACCCATCCAGCAGCAACAACCCATCGGCTCGGTTTGACAGCAGGAAATCTTGAAGTCTGCGAATAGTCTCGTGCCCGAAATAAAGGTTTAAGACCAAGACGCCAAAGCCTCGCCCTGCTGCCTCGCGCTCAATTGCGTCGAGGATTGAGGAAAAGAAGGGATTCCGGATATCGGGCAAGGCGACGAGAATGGTTTTGGCCGATCTCTGACGCAGTGATCTGCCAGCTTGGTTCAGCGTGTAACCGGTTGCACGAATAGCTTCGGCGATGCGCGCGCGCGTGGTTTCGCTGACCCTGTCAGGGGCTGAAAGCGCTCGGCTAACAGTTGCTGTGGAGACGTTGGCAAGGCGCGCAACGTCCTGAATCGTCGTCGTTTTTTTATCGATTGGCACGGCTGGCAGCGCCCCCTCTCGCTGTCAGTGTTGCAATCTGTCTAATTCGATCTTGACAGGTCCGCAAGGCTTGTATGAAACTCCTGAAATCGATTGCACAACCTCTTTCAGTTGGTTTATGCAATCGATTACACGCGGCCAGCGGGTGTCTGGAGGATACGGGGATCCGTCGGCTGGTGGCATGAATGGGGGCAGCTTGCTCCTCGTGTTCGTTGGGAGGACATTCCTATGAAGAAATTTGCAGTGGTTGCCATGATGGCAACCGCGCTGCTCGGCTCGACGTCTTCGTACGCAGCCGATCTCGAAGTGACCCACTGGTGGACGTCCGCCGGTGAAGCGGCCGCCGTCGCCGAATTTGCTCGCGTCTTCGAAGAAGAAACCGGCAACAAGTGGATCGATAGCGCCCTGGCCGGTTCCGGCACCGGTGCGAACCCGGTCATCATCAGCCGCATCATCGGCGGCGACCCGATGGGCGCCACCCAGATGAACACCGGCCGTGACGCCGAAGAGCTTATTCAGGCTGGCCTGATGCGCGACCTGACCGACGTCGTTGCCGACATGGACATCGACTCCTTCTACGTCGACCAGACCCTGCTCGAGCCTTGCCGTTACGAAGGCGGTCTCTACTGTCTGCCGGTCAATATCCACTCGTGGGATTGGCTCTGGCTCTCGACCAAGGCCTATGAAAAGATCGGCCAGCCCGTTCCCAAGGATTGGAACGAATACGTCGCCTCCTGGCCTGCTCTGCAGGAAGCCGGCATTCTGCCCTTCGGTCTTGCTTCTGGCTGGCCGATCAACGGCATCCCGGGCGTCTTGATGTCTGCCATCGGCGGCGAAGACCTGGTCTTCAAGATCAACCGCGACAAGGATGTCGAAGCTGTCCGTAGCCCTGAATTCCGCAAGGTGGCTGACGCTCTCGACCAGATCCGTTCGGTCGTTTCGCCCGAAACCATGGTTCCGTCCTTCGGTGACGTCGGCACCCAGCTGATCGAAGGCACTGCTGCTGGTAACATCCACGGCGACTGGCTCCAGGGCGACCTTCAGGTTGCTGGCGCCGTTCCGGGCAAGGACTACGAATGTCTTCCAGCTCTCGGTCTTGGCAACAAGCTGACCGGTGGCGGTGACTCGTTCTACTTCCCGCAGCTGCCCGAAGGCACCGACCCTGCCGTTATCGAAGCGCAGGCTCAGCTCGCTCGCATCCTGATCTCGCCAGAAGCTCAGCTCGCCTTCAACATGAAGAAGGGCTCGATGCCGATCCGTACGGACATCGATCTCGCTCAGGCAAATCCGTGCATGCAGAAGGCCCTCGGCCTCCTCAAGAACGGCCTGCTCCCCTCGGGTGACTTCTCGCTCTCGAGCGACACCCAGAAGCAGCTGGAAGACCTCAACCTCGAATTCATCAACGACGATAGCATCACCGTTGACGACTATATCGAGCGTTATGCTTCGATCATCGAGTCCGCTGACTGATCCAGCGATGCGCCCCCATAAGGCGCAATAGAGAAAGCGATGGCCGGCCTTGGTTGCCAAGGTCGGCCAGTTCCACATGGAGAGGCATAATGGCGGATGTCGCCACGCAGCCTGGAAACATGGCCGGGACATCGTCCCGACGCGGTTTCCTGCACCGGCTGTTTCTGCATAATCTTTCGGCCAAGGTGGCCGCTATCCCGATGATCGCGACGGTTCTCGTGATCTTCGTGGGCTGTACGGTCTGGACGATCTACTATTCGTTCACCAGTTCGAAATTGCTGCCGAAGAATACCTTTGTCGGCTTCGACCAGTACGCTCGCCTCTTCGGCACGAACCGGTGGAATATTTCCATCACCAACCTCTTGCTATACGGCTCGATGTCGCTGGTGCTGACATTGACTCTTGGCTTTCTGCTCGCCGTTCTGATGGACCAGAAGATCCGCTTCGAAAGCGCCTTCCGCACCATCATGCTCTATCCTTTCGCGCTGTCCTTCATCGTCACCGGCCTTGTCTGGCAGTGGATCATGAACCCAACGCTCGGGCTCCAGGGCACTTTGCGCAATATGGGCTGGACCGGCTTCACCTTCGATTGGATTTCCAATCCGCGTATGGTGCTCTTCGCGCTGCTCATTGCCGGTCTTTGGCAGGGCGTCGGCTTTTGCATGATCCTGATGCTTGCGGGTCTGCGCGGCGTCGATGAGGAAATCTGGAAAGCCGCACGCGTCGACGGCATCCCGACCTGGCGCACCTATATTTCGGTCGTCCTGCCCATGATGCGCGGCGTGCTCGTCACGGCCGTCGTGATCATCGGCTCGGGCATCGTGCGTCTTTATGACCTCGTGGTCGCGCTCACCAATGGTGGCCCCGGCATCTCCTCCGAAGTCCCTGCCAAATATGTCTACGACTACATGTTCGGCGGCGGCAATATCGGCCAGGGTCTGGCTGCCTCCACCATGATGCTGCTCTCGGTGATGATCATCATGATCCCGTGGGCCTATCTCGAATTCGGCGGAAAGGGTCGGCGATAATGAGCCAGGCTACAGCCATCAATGCTCCGGCGCCGTCCCGCGGGACCGTCTCCGGAACCGAACCGCGCGGGCCGCGTCCCAAGCCGTTCTTCACCCCGAAGAAGATCATCATTTATACGACGCTGTTCTTCTTCAGCCTCTACTTCCTCTTTCCGCTCTACGTCATGGTCGTGACCTCATTGAAGACCATGCCGGAAATCCGTTTCGGCAATATCGTCGCTTTGCCGGCTGCGCCGAGCTTTGACGCCTGGGTCCGTGCCTGGACCAGCGCCTGCACGGGCCTGACCTGCAACGGCCTCGCGCCCGGCTTCTGGAACTCGGTCAAGATCACGATTCCATCGACCATCGTCTCGATCTTCGTGGCGGCGGTAAATGGCTATGCTCTGGTCAATTGGCGCTTCAAGGGCTCCGAGGTCTTCTTCGCCATCCTCATCTTCGGCTCGTTCATCCCCTATCAGGTGATGCTCTATCCGCTGGTGATGATCACGCGTGAGCTCGGTATCTTCGGATCGCTGCAGGGTGTCATCGTCATCCACACCATCTTTGGCATGCCGATCCTGACGCTGTTGTTCCGCAATTATTTCGCCTCGCTGCCTCAGGAATTGTTCAAGGCCGCGCGCGTCGATGGGGCAGGGTTCTGGCGCATTTTCTTCGAGATCATGCTCCCCATGTCGCTGCCGATCTTCGTCGTGGCGCTGATCCTGCAGATCACCGGTATCTGGAATGACTTCCTGTTCGGCGTCGTCTTCGCCGGCACGCAGAACCTGCCGATGACCGTGCAGCTCAACAACATCGTCAACTCGGCTCAGGGCACGCCTGAATACAATGTCAACATGGCTGCGACCGTGCTGACTGGTCTCGTGCCGCTGATCATCTACTTTGTGTCCGGCAAGCTGTTCGTACGCGGCGTCGCCGCCGGCGCCGTGAAGGGATAAAAGAAATGCAACCAAGCGTTTCCATCAAGGACCTCTCGCTCAACTTCGGCAATGTGAAGGTTCTCGAACACCTCAATCTCGACATCGCCCAGGGCGAATTCATCGTCCTCTTGGGGCCTTCGGGCTGCGGCAAGTCGACCTTGCTCAACTGCATCGCGGGTCTGCTTGATGTGTCCGAAGGCCAGATCTTCATCTCGGGCAAGAACGTCACCTGGGAAGAGCCCAAGGACCGCGGCATCGGCATGGTGTTCCAGTCCTATGCGCTCTATCCGCAGATGTCGGTCGAAAAGAACCTCTCCTTCGGTCTCCGCGTCGCCGGCATGCCCAAGGCCGAGATCGCGAGCCGCGTGGCCCGCGCTGCTGAAATCCTGCAGATCCAGCCGCTGCTCAACCGCAAGCCGGCCAATCTCTCGGGCGGTCAGCGTCAGCGCGTCGCGATCGGCCGTGCGCTGGTGCGTGACGTGGACGTGTTCCTCTTTGACGAGCCGCTATCCAATCTCGATGCCAAGCTTCGTTCGGACCTTCGCGTCGAGATCAAGCGCCTCCACCAGCGTCTCAAGAACACCATGATCTACGTGACTCACGATCAGATCGAGGCTCTGACACTGGCGGACCGCATCGCCATCATGAAGAATGGCGTCATCCAGCAGCTGGCCGATCCGCACACCATCTACAATAAGCCGACCAACCTCTACGTCGCCGGCTTTATCGGTTCGCCCTCGATGAATTTCATCAAAGGCACGGTCGACGGTGGCACCTTCACCGCCGAAGATGGCACCAAGATCCCTGTCGGCGCCTATGATTTCGCCGTCCAGCCCGCATCTGGCGCTAAGGCTGTTCTCGGCGTTCGTCCGGAACACATCCTTCTGGGCGATGCCGCCCAGGGCATGCCGTTCCAGACCCAGGCCGAAATCGAGATCGTCGAGCCCATGGGTTCGGAAACTCTCGCCTGGACCAAGGTCGCCGGCATCCCGGTCACCTTCCGCTGCTCGAGCGATATTCCGCTCCATGCCGGCGATAAGGTCACGGTCGGTTTCGACATTGCCCGCGGTTCGCTCTTCGACGCCCAGTCGGAAAACCGGCTTTAAGCCAATGCGGCGCCCTTCGGGGCGCCGCCTCGGGATCGCCCCGATTCACACCTTACTTTTGCGGCACTGCATCTGACGAAGTTGAGCGACAGCGGCCCCGAACGGGGCTTACCTGCATCGCGATGCGGAGCCGCATCCAATCGAAAAGACGAGGCCGATAATGGACTTCTCCTACCAGCTCTATAGCGCACGCAACGAAGCGTCGCTGGACGAAACCCTCAAGACGCTCGCCGGTCTCGGCTATACCCAGGTCGAAGGTTGGGGCGGCCAGTTCGCCGATCCCGCCGCTCTCGCGCAGAGCCTCAAGAACGCCGGCCTCACCATGCCGACCGCTCACATGGGCTATGGCCAGCTCGAAGACACCGATGCTGCCCTCAAGATCGTCGATCAGGTCGGCATCCAGACCGTTTACTGCCCCGCGCCGCCCTCCGAAGCCTATCGCAATGGCACTGGCAACTGGGCCGAATTCGCCGAAGGGCTCGCCAAGATCGCTGCCGCTTTCAAGGCCGCCGGCAAGGGTTTTGGCTACCACAACCATCATTGGGAATTCACCAAGGACGCCAACGGCAAGACACCGATGGAACTGATCCTCGATGCATCCCCGGATACGCAGTGGGAAATGGATCTCGCCTGGGTCATCCGCGCCAACGAAGACCCGCTGTTCTGGATCGAGAAGCTCGGCAATCGCATCACCGCAGTCCACGTCAAGGACATCGCGCCAGCCGGTGAAAAGACCGACGAAGACGGATGGGCCGACGTCGGCACCGGCACGCTCGATTGGCCGAACTACATCAACCAGATCAAGGCCAAGACCAAGGCCCGTTATTTCGTTGCCGAGCATGACAAGCCAAGCGATGCCATTCGCTTTGCCCGCAATGCCGCTGCCGCCCTGAAGGGCTATGGAGTCTAAAATGGCAAAGACCTATGGCGTCGGCATCATGGGTGCCGGCAATATTTCGGCCGCTTATCTCCGCCTCGCGCCGCTCTTCAACGGCCTCGAAGTCCGTGCCGTCGCTGACATTCTCCCAGAAGCCGCCAAGAAGCGCGCCGACGAGTTCGGCGTTGCCGCCCAGACGCCCGACGAGCTCCTCAAGAACAGCGAGATCGACGTGATCGTGAACCTGACGATCCCCTCGACCCACTACAAGGTGTCCTCGGACATCATTTCGGCCGGCAAGCACGCCTATTCCGAAAAGCCGTTCGTGCTGTCAGTCGAAGAGGGCCTCGCCCTCAAGAAAGCTGCCGACGAACGCGGCCTCAAGGTTGGCTCTGCCCCCGATACCTTCCTCGGTGGCGCGCATCAGCAGGCCCGCGAGATCATCGACAGTGGCAAGCTCGGCAAGATCATGAGCGGCACGACCCACGTCATGAGCCGCGGCATGGAACACTGGCATCCGAACCCGGACTTCTTCTTCCAGCCCGGCGGCGGCCCGATCCTCGACCTCGGTCCGTATTACATCACCGACCTCGTGCATCTGCTCGGCCCTGTGAAGCGCCTATCGGCCTTCACCAACATGGCCCGCACCGAGCGCGAAGTCACAGCCGAGGGTCCTTACAAGGGCACCTTCATCAAGGTTGGCACCCCGACGACCATCCACGGCGTTCTCGAATTCCATAGCGGCGCCATCGTCACCATCGGCGCCAGCTGGGACGTGGCGGCTCACGGCCACCACAATATCGAGCTCTACGGAACCGATGGTTCGATCTTTGTGCCCGATCCGAACTTCTTCGGCGGCGATCTCATCACGGCCTCGCTCGATGGGACGCGCACTCCGGTTACCCCGTGGTCGCATCCCTTCGGCAAGCCGAACCAGGATCTCGATAAGGCCATCTCGCGCGCCAACTACCGTTGTGCGGGCCTTGCCGACATGATGCTGTCGCACGAAACCGGCGAAACGCCGCGCTGCGGCCTCGATGTGGCGCTCCATGTGGTCGAAGTGATGACGGGCCTTCTCAAGGCCGGTGAGACCGGTCAGGTCCTCACCCTCCAGACCACCTGCGAACGCCCCCGCGCCCTCGGCATCGAAGAAGCCCAGGCGCTTTTGAAGGCTTGATCACTTTAGGCGGCTGCGGTCATGATCTGCAGCCGCCCCGATCACAATAGGCACCTCCCCCTATAGGGGGAGGCCAGATGGGGATATCTGACACCGCGAACAGGCCTTCTGGGTGATGTAGAGCACTTCGATGGGCTGGGTGAACTTCGGATCGATTATGGTCCCGGCTACCGCATCTACTTCGTACAGCAAGGCAACATTCTCATCGTTTTATTGTGCGGTGGCGATAAAGGGACTCAAGACCGTGACATTGCCAGAGCCAAGCTGATGGTAAAGGAGCTTTGAGATGGCATTGGAAACCATTCCATTTGATGCTGCCGATTATCTCGGGGACGAAGTGGCGCAATCCGAGTTCCTCGCGGAAGCTTTCGAAACCGGTGACGCCGCCTTTATCGCCAATGCCCTTGGCGTAGTTGCGCGTGCACGCGGCATGTCAGGGGTCGCTCGCGAAGCCGGTGTAACGCGAGAAGCACTCTACAGATCGCTGAGTGAACAGGGCGATCCAAAACTGTCGACAATCCTGGGTGTGCTCAGAGGACTAGGCATAAAGTTATCTGCCAAACCCATTTCTGCACCTGATCGCGAAGCAAGCTGATCGATTTCATCTTGCCGCCCCTCGGCTTGATGAGCGTACCTCATTGACAGGCCTTCTGGGCCAGTCGACATTGCCAACTAACATGTCAGGGCTGTAGCCATTTGCCGCCCGGCATCTTCAATAACGTGCCTCGGACGCAGCGTTCACGGGGCCACAAGAGGAGAGACTTCATGGCCACCACCATCAAGGGCCCGGCAATCTTTCTCGCCCAGTTCGCTGGCGATAAGGCCCCCTTCGACACGCTCGACAATATCTGCAAATGGGCTGCCGACCTCGGCTATAAGGGCGTCCAGATCCCGACCTGGGTTTCAAGCTTCATCGATCTCGAAAAGGCTGCCGAATCCAAGACCTACGCCGACGAAATCAAGGGTACCGTGAACAGCCACGGCCTCGAGATCACCGAACTCTCGACCCACCTCCAGGGCCAGCTCGTCGCCGTTCACCCGGCCTATGACGCTGCCTTCGATGGCTTTGCTCCAGCCTCGGTCCACGGCAATCCTAAGGCCCGTCAGGAATGGGCCGTAAAGACCATGCTCAACGCCGCTAAGGCGTCCAAGAACCTCGGGCTCAACGCTCATGCGACCTTCTCGGGCGCGCTCGCGTGGCCCTATCTCTACCCATGGCCGCAGCGTCCCGCCGGTCTTGTCGAAGAAGCCTTCGACGAACTCGCCCGCCGCTGGACCCCGATCCTCAACGCCTTCGATGATGCCGGCGTTGACGTCTGCTACGAAATCCACCCCGGCGAAGACCTTCACGATGGCGTCTCCTACGAGATGTTCCTCGACCGGGTGAAAAACCACCCGCGCGCCAACCTGCTCTATGATCCGAGCCACTTCGTCCTGCAGCAGCTCGACTATCTCGACTACATCGACATCTACAAGGATCGCATCAAGGCCTTCCACGTGAAGGACGCCGAGTTTAATCCGACCGGTCGCCAAGGCGTTTATGGTGGCTTCCAGTCCTGGGTCGACCGGGCAGGGCGCTTCCGCTCGATCGGCGATGGTCAGGTCGATTTCCCCGCGATCTTTGCCAAGATGGCCGCGAATGACTTTAAGGGCTGGGCCGTGCTCGAATGGGAATGCGCCCTCAAGCATCCCGAAGACGGTGCGCGTGAAGGCGCCGAGCTCATCCAGAGCTACATCATTCGCGTCACGGAAAAAGCCTTCGACGATTTCGCGTCCGGCGGCACTGACCAGGCTGCAAATCGCAAGATGCTGGGTCTCAGCTGAGCCAAACCGCGTGCCGCTAACCTATTCGCGTTAGCGGCGCCTCAATGTTAACCTGTTGCTAACAGAAGAGACACGAAAAATGGCTGAAAACGGCGCAAAACGCATCCGCCTTGGCATGGTCGGCGGCGGCACCGGAGCCTTCATCGGCTACGTCCACCGCATTGCCGCCCGCCTGGATGGCGACTACGATCTGGTGGCCGGCGCCCTCTCCTCGCGCCCGGAAGTCGCCAAGGAATCAGGGAGAAATCTCGGTCTCGCCGAAGATCGCATCTACACGTCCTACGAAGAAATGGCCCGCGCCGAAGCTGCTCGTCCCGACGGCATCCAGGCGGTTTCGATCGTCACTCCCAACCACATGCACTTCGGCCCTGCCAAGGCCTTCCTTGAAGCCGGCATCCACGTCATCTGTGACAAGCCGATCACCGCGACGATCGAAGATGCGCGTAAGCTATTGGAAATCCAGCCGAAAAACGGCGCGAAGTTCCTGCTGACCCATAATTACACCGGCTATCCACTGATCCGTCAGGCCCGCGAACTGGTCGCCTCCGGCGCTCTCGGCAAGCTCCGCGTCGTCCAGGCCGAATATGCCCAGGATTGGCTGACCGAAGCTGCGGCTGACGACAACAAGCAGGCTGCCTGGCGCACCGACCCCGCGCGCTCAGGCGCCGGTGGTGCCATCGGTGATATCGGCACCCACGCCTACAACCTGCTGCGCTTCGTCACCGGCCTTAAAACCGATGCCGTTTCAGCGGACTTGACCGCATTTGTCCCCGGTCGCCAGCTTGATGATAATGTGCACATCATGCTGCGCTTCGAAGGTGGCGCGAAGGGCATGCTGTGGGCGAGCCAGGTGGCCGTGGGTAAGGAGAATGGTCTGCAACTGCGCATTTACGGCGACAAGGGCGGGCTCGAATGGAGCCAGGAGAACCCCAACTACATGTGGTTCACCGAATTCGGCAAGCCGCGCCAACTGCTTACCCGCGGCGGCTCGATCTCCGTTCCACCGGCGGCCTCGATGAACGTCCGCATTCCCTCGGGCCACCCCGAAGGCTATCTCGAAGCCTTCGCAACGCTTTACAGCCAGTTCGCGGCGGTTATCCGCGGTGAGGGCGGCGACTATGAGAGCCTTCTGCCTACCATCGCCGATGGTGTCGAAGGCATGCAGTTCATCACCGCTTCTGTCAAATCCAGCCAGAACGACAGCCGCTGGACCCGCCTCGCCGACGTC
>CAJYKO010000391.1 GCA_913775215.1 uncultured Devosia sp.
AGAATGTCATCGGAGAGCGACGACACGAAGGGGATGATCATGATGCCCATGACGATGCCAGCCGTAAGCGCGGAGGTGGCGCTGACCTGGAGGCCAATGGCATTGCCGAGATCGCGGAGGAAGGGACCGACCGTGACGAGGGCGAAGAAGCCGAAGACGATGGTCGGGATGCCGGCGAGGATTTCGATCAAGGGCTTTGCAACAGCCCGGAGCGACTTGGGCGCATATTGGCTGAGATAGATGGCGGCCATCAGACCCACCGGCACGGCGACCAGCATGGCGATGGCCGTGATCATCAACGTGCCCGAAAGTAGCGGCAGTAGGCCATAGGAGCCGTAATTGGTGCCGCCGGCATTGTTGGGGGCCCAGACGGTGCCGAAGAAGAAATCGACCGGAGAGATGAAGGTGAAGAACTTAAAGGCTTCGGTGACGAGCGAAGCCACAATGCCGACCGTGGTCAGAATGGCGACGGCGGAGCAGGCCAGCAGCAGGATATTGACGGCGCGCTCAACCTGATTGCGGGCACGGAGGCGCGCGGTGATCTGGGAGCGGGCGTAAAGCAGGCCAGCGCCACCCGCCACGATGGCGAGGATCAGCGAGCCGGCAAAGGTGATGAAATTGAACGAGCGCAGCGCATCGCCGGCCGCCTGTTCGTAGGGTGCCAGTTCACCGGTGACGCCATAGCCGGAAGCGAGGGCATTGATGCGGTTGATGGCGTTGTTGAGGCCCATCTGATCGAGCGACATGACGGTGTCGGTCGGGATCAGCGAGACGGTGTAATTGCGGGTGATATCGCCACCCAACCAGGCCCAGAGGAGTACGACGGCAAGCGCCGGCAGCATGGCCCAGAGAGCGGTGAAGGTGCCGTGATATTGCGGACGGGAGTGTACAGTCACGCCATTGGTCGTGACGAGGTTGCGGCTTCTCGACCAGCCGGTCTGATAGGATATGCCTAGGATGACGAGTAGTACGCCGGCTACGACCAGAGCATTCATCGATGCGCCCCCGCGGGAAAACGAAAGAACGGGCCGCACCGAAAGGGTGCGACCCGCAAAGATTTCTTACTGAGCAGCGCCAGCTTCGAAAGCAGCGAGGACTTCAGCAGTCTTGTCAGCCGGCTGCGGGATCAGGCCAGCCGCTTCAAGGATGCCGCCTTCGCCAGCAACACCTTCGGAAAGGAAGAACTGAACGTATTCTTCGATGCCCGGGATGGTGCCGATGTGCTGGCCCTTGACGTAGAAGAACAGCGGGCGCGAGACCGGGTATTCGCCGTCAGCAACGGTTTCCTTGGAGGGAACAACACCGTCAACGGTTGCGACCTTGAGGGTGTCGGTGTTCTGTTCGTAGAAGGAAAGACCAAAGACGCCGACGGTGTTCGGATCCGAGTTCAGGCGAGCCAGGGTCTCGGTGTAGTCGCCCGAGATTTCGATGACGACGTCCTGACGGAAGGTGGTTTCAGCGGCCTTGATTTCGTCTTCGGAGAGACCTTCGGGAGCGCCGGCTTGCTTGAAGCCTGCGGTCACGACCTTTTCCTGGAAGACTTCACGGGTGCCGTGGTTGGAAGCCGGGATCGCGAGCGAGATCGGCTGGTTCGGGAGCGACGGGTCGATTTCGTTCCAGGTCTTGTAAGGATTGTCGACGAGAGCGCCATCGACAGGAACCTTGGCAGCGATGGCCTTGTAAACCTGAAGCGGGGTGAGGGCGAAGTCAGCGCCCGAAGCGGCGGAGGCGAAGACGATGCCGTCGAAGCCGAACTGGATTTCGCGGATGTCGGTCACGCCATTGGTGGTGCAGACTTCACGTTCCGCGTCCTTGATCTGGCGCGAAGCATTGGCGATGTCGATGGTGTTTTCACCAACGCCTTCGCAGAACTGCTTGAGGCCGCCACCGGTGCCGCCGGAGCCGACGACCGGGGTCTTGAATTCGGGGAAGGCGGCGCTGAATTCTTCAGCAACGATCGAAGCGAAAGGCAGAACCGTCGAGGAGCCAGCGACCTGAATGGTGTCGCGCGACTGGGCGAAAGCAGCGGTGGTGCCGAAGGCGGCAAGCGCGAGAACGGCGGCGCTGGCGAAAAGTGCGGTCTTCATGAAAGTTCCCTTTCGGAAATTCGGTTCTTAGACGTGGCCAGCCATGCTTGCGGCCGTCCTGTGACGCGGCAGACCATATTGTCGCCCGGCAACGGTTTTATTGCATTGGGGTGACTGGTTTGTGACAGTGTAAGGTTATGTTTTTAAAAGCTAAATTAGATAATATCGGTTTTATGACAGTTTTTGTGACGCCGTTTTGTGACTCGACCTGCAAGGTTTTCACCGAGGCGCCGATCCCGACCTTAGCGGGGAAATGTGACAGTTGACCAAGGGTCAGCGCAGAAGCGGCCGCAGGTCGGACTGGATCTTGCGCATGAGGGGCAGGAAACTTGCGATCATGCGGGAGGTGGACGCGCGGGCGGTCTGGGCGCCGATATTGAGCGCGGCGACGACTTTGCCCGACGCGTTGTATAGCGGTACGGCGATGGAGCAGAGGCCGAGTTCGAGTTCCTGATCGATAACGGCAAAGCCCTGCGCGGCGACGACCGCGAGTTCGGTGGTGATCGAGGGGAGGTCGGCTTTCGTCCGGCTCGTATAGGCCATGAGGCGCGAGCGATCGAGGATGGTCGCGGCTTCATCGATCGGCAGGGCGGCGAGGAGGATGCGGCCCATGGAGGTGCAATAGGCGGGGAGGCGCGCGCCGGGGCCGAGATTGATC
>CAJYKO010000392.1 GCA_913775215.1 uncultured Devosia sp.
ACTTCCGAAGAGGCCTGCGCCGCACTCTGCGCGAGGCGCCGCACTTCGACGGCGACCACCGCAAAGCCCTTGCCGGCATCGCCTGCGCGGGCCGCTTCCACCGAGGCATTGAGCGCCAGAAGATTGGTCTGGAAGGCGATATCGTCGATCATGCCGATGATGTTGGAGATCTTGGACGAGGATTGCGTAATTCTCTCCATCGCGTCAGTCGCGTCCTGCATGGCCGCGCCGCCATCCTCGGCCGTGCGGGTCACCTGAGCGGCATTGGCGCTGGCATCCTTCGCCCGCGCGGCATTCTCCATCACTGTTGCCGCCAATTGCTCCATGGCAGCCGAGGTCTCTTCGATCGTTGCCGCCTGGCGTGTCGTGCGCTCGGAGAGATCGTTGGCACCGGAGAGAATCTCGCCGGTGGCAGTCTTCAGCGTCCCCGATGTGCTGCGGAGCTGCCCCACCACATCGCTCAAACGATCGGCCACCGCATTAACGTCGGTCTTGAGCCGGGCGAATGCGCCCTCGAAATCGCCTTCCATGCGCTGGGTCAGGTCGGTATTGGCGAGCGCCGCCAGCACTATCGCGGTCTCGCCGACGCCGCGATCGACCGTGTCGACGAGGCCATTGACCGAACGGGCCAACGAATTGAGTTCGTCATCGGGGAATTCGGCATGGACACGCTGAGAGAAATCACCTGAGATCGCGGCGTCGACAACATTGCCAAAGGCGCGCTGCAGTTCGGTCATCATCTGCTGGCGCTCAGCCTGATCGGCCAGAATGCGCGCGGCTTCCGCCTCGGTCATCTGGCTGACCCGCAGGCCGTTTTCGCGGAACACGTCCACCGCCCGCGCCATGGCGCCGATTTCATTGCGCCGCGCCAGATATGGCACCTCGGTCTCGAACTGCCCGTCGGCAATTGCCTCCATGGTTTTTGCAAGGCGCGGTACCGGCTTGGTCAGTTGCCGTGCAACGAGAAGGGTCAGCGACCCCATGACGAGCAGCAAGACACCGCCCATGACCAGCATGCCGGGCACCGCATCCTGCGCCGCCACACCCGCCGCTGTGAGGTCCGCACCGACCCAGAATGCGCCCAGAAGCGTATTGTCGAGCTTGAGGACCGGATGAAATCCACCCCAGTAAGTGGTGCCAAGGATCTCTACCGAACCTTCATAAGGCTGGGACTGCGTGAGCGCGGCCGCCGCGGCACTATTTGGATCAAGCGCGAACTCGACCGCCCGCTCTTCGCCCTCGCCAGGAAAACTCGTGGTCTTGGCGACAAACTGCCCATTGGCCGGGTCGAGCGCGAAAATCGCCGCTTCGCCGCCGGTAACGCGGGTCACCGAGTCTATGGTGCTGTTGTCGTAAAAGCGCGGGATCGAATAGGTCTGGAACGCGCCGATGCTGTTGTCGTCAGTCCAGGTGATGATCGAACTCGCCAGCCGCTTTTCAAGAATCGTCGCGGCGGTCTTGAGATCGGTGCGCTGCTGCACTTGTGCCTGGCTCACAGCCTGGCTCTGTAGCCCCAGATAATTGCTCACGGAAAAGGCTGTGATGGTGATCAGGATACTGGTCAGCACCAGGCCCGCGATCGCAGTCGTGAGCTTGATGCTGTCGAATATTGAAAATGCCTTCATGAATCCCCCCACGGCACCCTGCCCGGCGCCCAACCAAAATTCCTCGGGCGCAACTTTAGGAAACTAAGGGTTAATGCGGGGTTTCTTGTATGGTAGCAGGAAGACAAAAGAGGCACGAATGCCTCTTTTTCATGTCCATCAGGGTTTTAGAATTCGCTCCAGTCGTCCGCCTTCACCGCGGCATTGCCTTGGCTCAGATAGGTCTTTGCCACCGATTTGAGCTTTTGCTGCAACCCGCGCACACCTTCTGCCGGTGTTTCGACACGCGGAGCAAAACTCGACCGTGCGCCAGTGGTGTTGAAAATATCGACAATCCCGTCGAGCTTGGTGGCCTGGGCCTCGGTCTGCTCGATGGCGGCGTTCATCTCTTCGACCAGCGCCGCATTGTGCTGGGTCATCTCATCCATCTGCCGGACGGCCGCATTGACCTCTTCGATGGACGACGCCTGTTCCTGGCTTTCACGCGCAATGCTGGTCATCAGCGCATTGGAAGAACGTGCAGCCTCGAGCATGGCTTGGAGCTTGCCCGCCGCATCGTCGACCAGCCGCGTCCCGCCTTTGACTTCGCTGGCACTCTGCTCGATCAATTGCTTCACATCGGCCGAAGCGCTGGCAGCGCTCTGCGCCAGGCGTCGCACTTCCACGGCCACCACGGCGAATCCCTTGCCCGCTTCGCCCGCCCGCGCCGCTTCCACCGAAGCGTTGAGGGCAAGGAGATTGGTCTGGAAGGCGATGTCGTCGATCATGCCGATAATATTGGAGATTTTCGCCGAGGATTGGGTGATGCGCGCCATGGCGTCGGTCGCTTCCGCCATGACCTGGCCACCCACTTCCGCCGAGCGTGTCACCTCGGCCGCGACGGCACTGGCTTCCTGTGCGCGTTGCGCATTCTGCAGCACTGTCGAGGCCAGTTGCTCCATCGTGGCCGAAGTTTCCTCGATCGTTGCTGCCTGCTTGGTGGTGCGCTCCGAAAGATCGTTGGCGCCTGAGAGAATTTCGCCGGTCGCGGTCTTGAGCATGGTTGACGTTTCGCGCATTTCCCCGACCACATCGGTCAGGCGATCGGCTACCGCATTGACATCGGACTTGAGCTGGGCAAACGCGCCCTGATAATCGCCCTCCATGCGGCGGCTGAGATCGGTATTGGCCAGGGCCGACAGCACGACGCCTGTCTCCCCGACCCCACGATCCACCGTACCAACCAGCCCATTGACCGAGCGCGCCAGGGCATTGAGCTCTTCATCGGGGAATTCGGCATCGACGCGCCGCGAGAAATCGCCAGCAATTGCGGCATCAACCACCGCCCCGAACGAGCGCTGCAAATCCTGCATCATCGCGGCGCGTTCCGCCTGCCCGCGAATGATGGAAGCGGCTTCCGCCTCCGTCATCTCGGCGATGCGCACCCCATTCTGGCGGAAAACCTCCACAGCCCGCGCCATGGCGCCGATCTCATCATGCCGCTTGCCGCCTTCGACATCGACCGAAAGATCGCCTTCCGCAAGACGCTCCATAGTCCCGGTCAGGCGCGAAATCGGCCGGCTGATCGAGCGGGCGAAGAAGAATCCGACGATCGCTGCGCTGGCGAGCAGCAGTCCCCCGACGAGTAGCGTCATGTTGCGCATATTGACCATGGCCGCATAGGCCTCGGCCTCCGGCTGCACCGCCGTCACCGCCCAGGTGACATTGTGGACCGTCACAGGCGCCGCCCGCACCACCATGGTGGCGCCGCGATAATCGGTGCTCTTGCCTTCGCCCGTCGTACCCGAGAAGGCGCCGGATACGACATCGGAGGTCAGGGGTGTCGCCAAGACGTCCGACGCATCGGTCCGCGGCGATTCGCTACGCAACAGCCCATCTTGCCCAACAAGGACGACCTCACCCGTCTGTCCCAGCCCCGACAGGCCGGAAATCCGGGCGCTCAGCGTTTCCGGCGAAATGGAAAGCACCATCACCCCGGTCGCTTCGTCCTTTTCATAGACCGGCATTGCCATGAAACTCTGCGGCATGCCCGTCGGGCCATATTGGCTGTAATCGACAAAGGCCGCCGAGCCTTCCGGCAGATCCTTGGCTGCGGCAAAAACCTGGCCGAGGCCTGAAGCGGCAAGCACCGCATCGGTTACGACATTGCCGGCAAAATCCATATTCTTGGCGACCGAATAGACGACATCACCCGCCGGGCTGATCAGCAGCACGTCCGAATAGGCGCGCTCGACCTTGAGCGTGCGAAAGCCTGGATGGAAACGCTTGTGCGGCGCGTCATAGGTCGCGCCCTTGCCATTGGCGCTGTCGAGCGCAGCGCGATCGTCCTGGTTGGGATTTTCGGTGACATAGGCGGCCTGCAATTGCAGCGCGGCGCGCTCCTTGAGCCCCATGCGCAATTCATCGAGAGCCCGCGTCAGGTTCTTGGTTGCGGTAACGGTGTCGGAGCGCTGGACGAAGAGCTTGAGGTCAACCTCGGCATTCGAAAAATATTCGCTCACCATGCCCGCGGCCGTCGAAAGCGAGGCCTGCATTGACTGATCGCGTTGCTCGCGCACCGTCCCAAGCCCGATATTGTAGCTCGCAAGGCCCACCCCGGCGCTCACCAAAAGGGCCGACCCCACCAAAGCCAAGGGCAACTTCTGCGCGATCCGCAGTTGTGGCAAGAACTTCACGATTTCCCCCAAACCCGAATGGTCCCAACCACTCGGCAAGCCGTCTTCCGGCAGTGCGTTTCCACTGCCGGTCCGGACAAATTGATGGGTGCAATCGTTACATATCTAGGTTTAACCACTTATTACGTCTGGCATTAACGTAAGTTTATTTGCCCAATGCAAAACGCCCGCGGAAGAGTTCCGCGGGCGTCCTGTGAATTCTTATGGGCCTGACTTAGGTCAGCGCACCGATCACCGCTTCGATGCGCTTCTTCATCGTGCCGACGTCGAAGGGCTTGATGATGTAATTGTTCACGCCCGCCGAAATGGCTTCCTTGACCTGCTCGGCATCCGAACGGCCCGTTGCCATGATGAACGGCATGGCCTGGGTCTTTGGATGCTTGCGGATCACCTTGAGCAGGGTAAGCCCATCGATATCGTCCATGTTCCAGTCTGAAATGATCAGGTCGATATTGGTGGTTTCGAGCTTGCCCAGGGCATCACGGCCCGATTTGGCCTCGGTGATTTCCTTGAAGCCGAGCTGATTGAGAATGTATTTGCAGATACCACGCATGGACTGCTGGTCATCAACGATCAGAACGCTGACAGCACTTGCTTTTGGCATGGACCTTTTAACCTCTTATGCGCCGGGCATGGTGTCCCGGTATTTCTCAGCATCCTAGGCAACAAGCGTTACAATTCTCTCAATCGAACGCCCAAAATGCCCCCCTCTCACGCCGCCGAGCGCAGGCGCACCAGCGCATTTGCAAGCTTTGCTGCAATTTGCTCGACGGGCGCCTGCTCGACCACCGCGCCTTCCTCGAAAGCAACGCGCGGCATGCCGTAAACAAGGGCCGAAGCCTGGCTCTGCCCGACCGTATAGGCGCCTGCATCGCGCATGAGCTTGAGGCCGCGCGCCCCATCCCGGCCCATCCCGGTCAGGATCGCGCCGACCGCCATCGAACCCACGGCCTTGGCAACCGATTCGAACAGCACGTCGACGCTCGGGCGATGCCCGCTCGTTAGTCCATCCTGGCTGAGGCGGGCCTTGAGCTGGCCCGAGGAGCGCTCGACGCGCAGATGAAAATCCCCCTTGGCGACATAGGCATGGCCGCGTTCGAGCACCATACGGTCTTCGGCTTCAACGACCTTGATGGCGCAAAGCTCGTCGAGCCGCGCCGCAAAGCGGCCGGTGAACCCTGGCGGCATGTGCTGGGCGATGACGATAGGCGGACAGTCTTTCGGAATATTAGTCAGCACCGCGCGAATGGCCTCGACCCCGCCGGTCGACGCCCCGATCGCGATCAGCGCCCCATCGGGCGCGGCCGCGGTCTTGACCCCGACATTTGGCATGTCGCCGCGAACGGCCATGCCGCGCACATTGGTCTTTGCTGCATCCCGGATCTTGTCGCGCAGGCTCGCGCCAAAGGCCTCGAGGCCTCCGGAAAGATCGGTATTGGGCTTGGCGACGAAATCCACGGCGCCAAGTTCAAGCGCCAGGAGCGTTTCGCTCGCGCCCTTCTTGGTCAGCGTCGAAACCATGACGACGGGCATGGGCCGCAACCGCATGATTTTTTCAAGGAATGCCAGCCCGTTCATGTTCGGCATTTCGATGTCGAGGGTAACGACATCGGGATTGAGCTGCTTGATTTTTTCGCGCGCATCGATCGGGTCCATCGCTGTCCCAACAACCTGGATGTCGCCCTCGCGATTGAGCATCCGGGTGAGAACTTCGCGAATGAGGGCCGAGTCGTCGACGACCAGAACCTTGATAGTCATGCTGCTTCTCGCTTCGTCTGCGCGCGGGCCTGGTAGATGGTCTTGCCGACGAGGCGGAACCCTTGCCCACCAGAACCCAGGTTTTCCGAGTGTCCGATGTAAAGAAAGGCCTCGGGCGCCAGGAGTTTGCCAAACCGGCCGAACACCATGCCCTGGGTCGGCTTGTCGAAATAGATTGCCACATTGCGGCAGAAGATGGCGTCGAAGGGGCCCTTCATCGGCCATTCGGTAATAAGGTTGAGTTGCTTGAACGAAACGAGCTCGCGCACTGCCTGCGGCACTTCCACGGTGCCGTCATTGCGGCGCTGGAACGGGCGCAAACGTTCTGCGCTCAGCCCGGACAATTCATTGTCCGGATAAATGCCGCGTGCCGCCTTGGCGATCACGGCAGTGTCGATATCGGTGGCGAGGATCTTGAAATCCCAGCGCTTGAGTTCGGGAAACGCGCCCAGGAGGTCCATGCCGATCGTATAGGGCTCCTGCCCCGTCGAGCAGCCGGCCGACCAAATACGCAGTTTCTGCCCGCGTGGGCGTCGGCTCATCAGCGCGGCGACATGGGTGCGCAGGTGCTCGAAATGGTGATCTTCGCGATAAAAGCGCGTCAGATTGGTGGTCAGGGCATTGACGAAGTCCTGCCCCTCGAGCGCCGAGGCGCCCTTTTCGAGATAGTCGACATAGGCGTCAAAGCTCGGCAGCCCCAAAGCTCGCACGATCTTTGAAAGGCGCGACACCACAAGGGTCCGCTTGGCATCGCTCAATGAAATGCCAGCGACCTTATAGACGCGATCCTTGATGCGCGAAAATTCGCGCTCGCTGAGGGAAATCTCTCCCTGATCCATGCAAACTTACCCCGACTTTACGCACCCAGCGCCGTGCTGGAACCCCAGCCGGTCGCCTCCATCCGCAAAAGACGGAGGTTTTGAGCAGACCCGATTGTGGGGGCGTCATTCCTTAGATTGCGTAAATTCCAGCCTCTGGAACTGCCAATATTTGCTGATGTCGGCCGAAGACAGAAAAAATCCGGTCGCTCCAAGGAAAGCGCCGGATTTTTTCTCTAATCCCAAAAAACTCAAAAGAGTTCGATATCGTCCACCGGCGGAGCCACGACGACGCGGCGCTTGGCCAGCGCGATTTCTTCTCTGGCGACATTGGCGCCGACATCGCTGTCGAGCCTTTTCACAAAGGCACGTCCCGAATGGGGCTTGAACAGCACGCGGCGGGCAAAATTGCCGCCAAGGTCTTCGCTCGAAGCGGTATAGCCCTCATCGGCGAGGAACTGGCGCACGAATTCGATATTCTTGGCCCCGACATCGTCGAGCGCGGAATTGATCTTGCCGCCGCCAAAGACCTTGATCTCGAGATTGCTCTTCTTTCCCGAGCCGACCGATAGCACCTTATTGATCAACTGCTCCATTGCAAAGGCACCATAGCGCGCCGATGCGCCATAACGGTCCTTGGCCGAGCCGGATTGTTCGGCAAGCAGGAAATGGTTCATGCCGCCGACATTGGCGACGCGATCACGGACACAGGCGGAAATGCAGGAGCCGAGCACGGTCGAGAAGGTCACGTCCTGGGCGGAGGACACATGGCAATCGCCCTGATGGACCGTGGTTACAACGCCTCTGTCGAATTCAGGAGGCAGGGAACTGTTCTGGCCCATGGTGGTCGGTCTATCCGTGTCGTCCAATTAGACCGACATTAGCGGCAAGTCGTTATCCAATCGCTAACCACGCCACGCGTGCAAAACACCTATGATTTGCATCGGCAACAACCGGTTTAGAATTAGCACGTTACGGTGCTCGTATCTATTGCGGGGTTAAGTGTATGTCGCTGCAAAAATTGGCACGGGAGCTGGACGAAACGGCGCGTCAGTCGACAGCCATGCTCGAAGGCATCACCGCGGCCCTCGAAATGCTCTCCGATACCCCGGTCAGCCGCGATAGCTCGGTGCGCAGCGCCATGCAGATGATCATCACCGCTCTCCAGGGTCAGGACCGCATCGAACAACGCTGCCGCAACATGGCGCTCGCCACCCGCCAATTCTCGCTCCTCCCCCCGACCGCCCCCGAAAGCGTCTACGACGAAATCTGGCAGAGCCTCACCCTCGACGAACTCCGCGTCCCCTCCCTCTCCGGCATTGCCGCCAACCAGAACCACGGCGACGTGGAGCTGTTCTAGGCGAGTTGGCACGGGCGGCATCCAACCCCTATTGCGGTCATTGGGGGGCGTAAGCGTCGACCCCGAAACCGGACGCTGCTGGGACGTTGGATCACCATTTCAGCAGCGTGGTTCGATCGTATTCAGCCAAAATCAGATGGGCAAATAACGCCATAACCATCTTTTGGCCGGTCCTAGTTTTTGGACGATATCACTAAGCCCCACCGACGCGGAGCCCAGGAACCCATCAATAGTCAATTCTCGGCCGTTGCAGCGAACATGACCTGAGTTGAACCTCGGCAATGCCTGGCTGCCGCGGATGACGATGTTCGTCCTGTCACTGAAGACCCATGTCGCAGCTGCAATCTCCACTGCCACTTCACACTGCAATGGACTTATCAAAAGCCGTTGCCCGTCCCAAACTAAGTGTACGTTGCCCGAAGCAAGCGATCGGGTCGCATTCCCTAGGGTGCCACCAGCTAGAAGCGCCCACCCCGTCAGCGGTATCAACATTATTGGCTCTATGAAGGAGCTGGCGGCCAGCACCGCTCCTACCCCCCCAAAAATTCCTAGCAAAATAACAGTGCGCCATTTGCGGCGAGACACTGTGAAATTCTGCTTCTCCTGCATCGCCTTTCCAATCCTGACTATGTCGTCCGCAGACTAGTACTGGGCCGCTGCCTCGTGAGCGAGGTGCCGATGAGAACTTGGTTTACAGGAAGAGTGGGGCCGTCCAGCGCTGCGCTTACCTGAAACCCGCCAGTCCGCTACCCACC
>CAJYKO010000393.1 GCA_913775215.1 uncultured Devosia sp.
AAACCGGATGGGCGGAAAAGTCGCTCGATCAGTGCCGCGTTTCAGGCACGGCCCAAGGGGCGCGCGACTGGGCCGGGCGCCGCCGCATGGACCGCATGCTCAATCGCAATGGCCGGACATTTGCCGACCACACCGAGATTGCCCAAGCCGAGCGGGAAGAGATCACCCGGTTCGTCACCGCCCGCGGCGCCGAACCAGGATGGCTGCCGTTCGAGCCCATCGCCGGTCATCAGCCAGTCATCCCGGAACTCTCGCTTGTCATGCGCCAAAATGGTCAAGTCACTGGTTGGCTCACCACCTGCCGGGCTGACAATGGCGATATCTGGTACTATCGCCTGCACAATATCGGCGCCCCGAAATCGGCTGGAGCGCTCATGCCGCTGATCGTGGAAGTCAATCGCCGCCATCTGCTGCTTGATGGGCCAAATGCTCGATGGCGTTGGAACACCGATCAGGACCGGCCTGACATGTTATCGTTCCTCGCACGCCACGCCCACGAATTCTGCGATTTCCATGATTATCACTGGCGCTCACGCCTCGTCCTGCGGAGCCAGATCAAGCACAGTGTCGGCTAGCGCCTGCAGGTCGGCCCGGTGGGTCGAAAACACAACCATCGTCCCGCGAGCCCGCGCTTTGTCGATGATCGCGCGCGCCGTATCGAGATCGAGTGCTGAAAGCGCCTCATCAAGCACCAGCAGGTCACTTTCCTGCACGAGGGCCCTCGCTATCAGAACCTGACGCGTCAGCGCGAAGGGAAAAGCGCCGGCAACCAGCAAGGTCTGGATACCCATGGGCATGGCCTCGACCTTCTGTTTCAATCCCACGATGTCGAGCGCCTGCCAGGCTGCCGCAAGGTCGGCTTCCGGCCTGTCGTGAAGCACCGCATTTCGGATCGTTGAAAATCCAAGATCCTGGTCCTGGAACACAGCGGCGATCTGGCTGCGAAATAGAGGGCTCTGGCTTGAAAGCGTGCCAGCATTGACCTTGATCCGACCATGGGTCGGCCTGGCCAGACCCATCAGAAGCCGCAAGAGCGTCGATTTCCCCCCACCCGATGGGCCAACCAGCGCCAAAACCTCACCGCGCCGCAAGACAAGCGAAACATCTCTCAGAACCGGGACACCGTGGTCATAAGCATAGCCGACACTTTCGAATTCGATCTGTTCAATGCGCGTGGAATTCGTTTCGCCACTATCTCCATGATCAAAGCCAATCACGGGCGCGATATCCCGAAGTGCCTTGCGGCAAGACCAAGCCTCACCGCCCAGACGCCCCAATTCGGACGCTGCATAAAGGCTCGGCACGGCAAAAAGGAGCCCCGAGACAAGATCGACCAAGGGGACTTTGAGGCTCTGGGCACTCCATAAAAGGACTGCGGCGCCGAAGATCAGGACCCATCCTATAAAAAGCCGACTAACGCTTGCCGGCAGCGTTGCCGAGGACATCGCCATTAGCCACTTTTGCGTCAACGTTCTAAGCGTTCCGATATGCTTAGGTGCGACGCCGAGCCCGCGCAGGGCGATCATATTGCCCAGAACCCATCCTCGATCATGGGCGAGCGTTCGTGCGAAGCTATCGGCAAGCTGCTTCCGAATTGCAAACCAGCAAGCGATGGCAAAACCCAAGCCGAATGCTGCCAGCGCGCAGAGGAGCAAAGGCGCGATCAAAGCAGCAGACCGGGCCAAAAAGAGCGCAAAAGCAAGGACAAGAAGCACGGCAAAGGCTAACGCCTCCGGCCGGAGTGCCGCGCGATCGAGCGCAGCATCAAGACCCTGCGCCACGATGTCGGCCTCGAGCGTTGCGCTTTTGCCTGAGCGATCGTTTGGGATATCCAACAAGCGGTCCCACAGTCGTCCATGAACGGCAACGGCTTCAGCGCGCCTTAACCTTAAAGCCGACAAGCGTGCTGCCCTCGCCAGAAGCACGAGCGACAGAAGCAATCCTGGAACGAGGATTGCCGGCATGAGCAGGGCACATCCGGGAAAAAGCCAGAAGAGGTAACGCCCAAGGCTCGTAAGTTCCAGGAGCCTGGTGCCGGGGTCAGCCGGTCGCCTAACCCAGCGTCTTGGCGTCAGCGCACCTTTTTCGACCCGGGGATAGGGCATGAACAGCGGGGCGTCGTCGAGGTCGGCCGGATAACCGCGCCATCCGGGATATGTCCAGTGTTGAGGACCACCGCCAAGAGGAGCGTTCGCGAGAGGTCCAGCGTCCTGCTCTCGCCAATCAGCGTCTACTGGCCTGACGCGCCGAAACCGAAAGGCGCTCATCCAACGCGCTCATCAAAGCGCAGGATATGGTCTGCCAAGGCCAGTGTCTCATCACGCCGTGAGAGCACAATGAGAACAATGGACTGCGCGCGAATTTTACCGATAATCTGGGCAGCGAGTGCGGGTTCGACTGCATCAAGCGTCCCATCGAGCACGATTATCTTGGGATGCCGTGCCAGGGCCCGCGCCAAAGAGAGCCGATGCAATTGACCGCCGCTCAGAACAGAGCCTCGCTCGTCAAGGATGAGCTCAAGCCCACCGCGCGGCTCAAGTGTGCGCCATAAGCCGACCTGATCGAGTGCCGCTGCAAGATCCTTATCGTCTAAATTACTGGCACCCAGGGTCATATTGTGACGCACGGTGCCGGCACTAAGACATATGCCGCGCTCAACGAGAAGCGCAGCGCCCTTTGGCAGATTGGCAAGCTTAGTACCATCGAGCGTCGCGCTTCCCCCAGAAGGCCGCAAAAGACCCGCCGTGATGCGCGCCAGCGCAATGCCCGCAGCGCCAGACACTTCTGAGACAGCCAGAACCTCACCGGGGCGGAGCGCGACCGACACATTGTCCAAAATCGGCTCGAAAATCTCGGCTGATCGCCATGATACCCCGCGCAAGCTCAGCCCAGAACCTGTCGATACGATCTGCTCATCGCGCGCCTCGCTCCCCACCCGATCCGCCATGCGAAAAACGGCATTTCTGAGCGGGCCCACGAACAGTCCCTGCCGCATGCGATGAAGTAAAAGGGAGGAGACACCGGCCAGCGCCAGGAGACCCAAAATCTCTGCCGCTTCGACAAGCGTCTCTGTCCGCAAGAGCAAGAGGACCAAGCCTGAATATTTCACCAGCTCGAAATGAATGATTCGACCATCGAGGTTTACATGTGCGACCGCGGCGCGCATGGCACCCGCAGCCTTATAGGCATGGGCACCGGCAAGGCGCATGAAGAGGCTTTGACCGCCATGACCGATTTTCCACCAATCTGGATTGGCCAAATGCTGCTCTGAAAAGCCAACGCCGAGCATCTGGCCACTGCCATACCGCGCAATCGGACCACCGCGCCGCAGCGACAGGCCGAGAATGAGCAGCACTTCGCCCAAGCCGATAAGGCCAAGGAGAAGCGCCGCCTCTCCCATGACGGCATAGCCGATCGCGATCAGTGCGAGCATATGCAGAAAGGCCAGAGCCGAGATCAACGGCTTGGCATCAACGAGCGCCAGAGGCGCCGCGACCGAACTTGCAGCCTGATCGATGCTGCGCAAAAGAAAGGTCGCAGCAGGCCAGGCAGGCACATCGTCCAGCACTTTTCGGCTCGCCGAGCGTGCAGCCGCGACCGCTGCCGACGAAAGAAGGAGGAGAGCCATACCATCTGCAAGAAAGTCCAGGACAAGGAGCAGGATCCAACGCGCCCCCAAATCGCTCCCTTGCGCGATCGCATCGGTGAAATAGTCGATCCCCAAAACAAGTGATCCTGCCGCCAAGACAGTCAGCACCGAGGCAAGCATCAGCCGCCAACCGGACCCTGAAAAGGTTTTAAAATAAAGCGGCAAAGGCCGGACCCTTTGGCCCCGTTGCTCGCCGATCCGCACAAGATGCAGCACGATGCCGGTGAAGTCGCGACTGAAGCGCGCAGGACTGATGATTTCGGGACCCGAAATGGGGTCATTCACATGAATGCCGGCTTGAGTGATCTTTTCGACCACAACGAAATGAATGAAGCGCATATGGGCAATAAGGGGGAGCCCAAGGTCAGCCATATCACTGGGTTCGACCCGATGCGCACTGGCCTTGAAACCATGCGTGCGTGCAAGGTCTCGCAAGGTCCTGATTGTGGATCCATAAAGCGTGGAGCCTGCCTGTCGCCGGAGCTCTTCGAGTGGGACATGAATGCCATAAAATCCCATGGCTATTCCGAGCGCTGCAAGGCCGCATTCGGCATGCTCACCCTGACGCATGTCCGGCGTTGCGGTCTTAAAGAAACGAGCCGTCAAGATGTCCTTCTGAAACCAGTCCGCCGGTCGTTGAAAACTGCCATGACGATCGAGGAGA
>CAJYKO010000394.1 GCA_913775215.1 uncultured Devosia sp.
CCGCGACCATTCCTGCGGTCTCGGCATTGATCAGATTGGCATGCTCAATCGTCCTGACGCCGGCCCGGATCGAGTGGGCGATAGCGGCGCTTTCATAGGCGTGGGCGCAGACATATTTGCCACGCACGGATGCCTCTTGCACGACTGTGCGAAGCTCTTCTTGGCTATATTGCGGTACATCGATGGCATCCGTGGGCGAACCCACACCACCCGAGGCGAGTACCTTGATATGGTCTGCACCCTTACGCAGCTCGTTGCGAACGACACTGCGAAGATTATCCGTGCCTTCAACGATGCGGCAGGTGAAATAGAAGGCGCTCGAATTGAGATCGATATCAAGACTCTCATCGGTCGTGCTGCGATGGTCGCCATGGCCGCCGATCTGGCTGAGAGCCGGCCCGCCCACAAAAAGCCTTGGCCCTGGGATGAAGCCCTGAGCGATTGCATTGCGAATGCCGACGTCGCCACCGGCCACATCACGCACGCTGGTAAAACCACGATCGAGCATCTTGCGGATGCGCGGCACGGCGCGGGCGGTCATCTCGGTAAGCGGGATGTTGCGGTCATGTTCAGCGACGAGATTGATCGCAAACACATGGGCATGAGCATCGATCAGACCCGGCATCAAAGTGCGCCCGCCGACATCGTATTCGATGACCGATTTTCCGGTTATCGGCTGGTCGGTCACCGCTTCGATACGGCCGTCGACGACGAGCACATTCATGCCCGGTATGGCTTCGTCGCTCAGCCCATCAAAGAGCGCAGCATTGGTGAACGCGAAAGTTGCCATTAATTATCCTCCGGCCGTAGGTGCCCATTGGCTGAGAGCAGCCAGTTTTCGGCGCTAATGTGTCGGCATAGACACTGGCTGTAAAGCCGTTTGATCAAAAAATCACAAAGCTTCAAAACCGCGCAGGGCTTGGGGCCTCACGAGGATTTTGCAAAGGACGGGTCGTTGACAGCGCGCCAAACACCCTTCTAGTATCACGGCGTTTGATCAAATGCTCAGACGTCGATTTTCGGGCTCTAGGGGAAACACTGCCGGAAAATCGTCGAGGGTGAAGGGAACTGCCGGATTGGCAGAAAGGGAAAAAATGACACAACGGACATCTGCCAAGATGGCCCTGGCGGCGCTGACGCTTGCCTTGATGAGTTCCGCCGGAACTTTTGCGCAAGACGCCCAGACCGGCGGCACGCTGCGGGTTCTGGGCACGGCTGAGGTTGATCGTTTCGACACGGTACCGCCAGCCACCGCTGACACCGGCAGCTTCTTCCGCGCCGTGACCCGGCAGTTGATCAATTTTGCGGCCTCGACAGATCCGGACGAACAGATCGCCCCTCAGGCCGACCTTGCCGATAGCGTCCCCACGCCGACCGACGAGGGCCTCACCTACACGTTCAAGCTGCGCCAGGGCGCCAACTGGGATGGCCCGGATGGCGCGCGCCAGATCGTTGCAGCCGACGTGGAACGCGGCTTCATGCGTCTCTGCAACCCATCCCTTCCGGCCCCGGCGGTCTCCTATTTTGAAGACCTGATCGTCGGCTTTGCTGACTTCTGCGCAGGCTTTGCCGATGTAGAGCCGACCGTGGAAGCCATGAAGGCTTATATCGAGGCCAGTGACGTCGCCGGCATCGAGACGCCGTCGGACGACATGGTCATCTTCCGCCTCAAGTATGCGGCCAATGACTTCATTTACCTCCTCACCCTGCCGGTCACGACGCCTGCGCCGGTGGAAGTCCTCGACTATCTGCCGGACAGCCCGGAATATCGCGAGAACTTCATTTCGAGCGGCCCCTACACAATCGATTCCTATGTGCCCGACACGCAGGTCACGCTGGTGCGCAACCCCGCCTGGCGGGCCGAGAGCGATCCGCTGCGCAAGGCTTATGTCGACCCGATCGAAGTCATCGCCGGAGTACAGCCCGATGCTGCCATGCAGCAACTGCAGTCCGGTGACGGCGATATGCTCTACGACATCAACGTTCCACCCGTAACGGTGCAGATGCTGAGCATGCAGGGCGACGAGAAGATCTCGACGCTGGCCGAGGGCGCCTCGCGCATGATCTGGATCAACACCGTTTCCGAGAACAATGACGGCGCCCTACGCAATCCGCTGGTGCGCCAGGCGCTGAATTATGCTGTCAACAAGGCGGCCATCGTGCAGCAGTTGGGCGGGCCGGAATTCGCCACCCCGCTCAATGGCATATTCCCGCTCGGCATCCTGGGCCACCACGATTTTGCGCCCTATCCGAGCAAAAACAGCGAAGGCGATGTCGCCAAGGCCAAGGAACTGCTGGCCGAAGCCGGCTACCCCGATGGCCTTTCGCTAAAAATGCCGTTCCGCAATGCCGGAAATGGCGCCGCCGAAGCGCAGGTACTGCAGGCAAGCCTTGAAGCCGCCGGCTTCAAAATTGAGCTGGTCCCGACCCCGGCCTCGGACTTCTATCCGCGCCTGATCACCAATTTCGATAATGCGCTCAACGGCGTGTGGGACCTGGTACCATCGGGCTGGTCGCCGGATTGGCCGGGCGGGGCTGCGCGCTCCATTTTCCAGCCGCAATATACCTATGACGGCACCCACGGCACTTTCAACTTCTCGGACTACAACAACGAGGCCGCCAACGAAGTCGCCGCCCGCGCGCTGGCCACCTCCGACCTGGCCGAGGCCGCAAAGCTCTGGAACGAGGTCGACGAAATCGTCATGGCCGATCCCCCAACCGTGCCGCTTATCTCCCAGACCACGGTTCTTTATCACGGCGCTGGCGTCCAGAACTTCCTGCCCTATGCCGCTGGCGGCAACGGCGACTGGACCAATGTGTGGCTGAGCCGCTGAGCTCCATGATTTCGACGGAGGCCGGCATGTCCGGCCTCCTCATCCCGGCCCCCTGGCGACATAGTTCTTTATGACCGTTCTTTCCGTCCGCAACCTTAACATCGATCTGCCCAGCGGCGACGGTCATGTCCACGCCGCTCGCGACGTCTCTTTCGATGTCGAGGCTGAAGAACTCTTCGGCATTGCCGGCGAATCCGGTTCGGGCAAAAGCGTCCTGTCCCAGGCCATTATGGGCCTTCTGCCCGGCGCTATCATCTCGGGCGAGATTCTGTTCGAGGGCCGCAATCTGCTGGACCTCCCGCCGCGGGAGATGCAGCGCCTGCGCGGCAATCGCATTGCCATGATCTCGCAGGATCCGCTCTCAAGCCTCCATCCCTTCTACACGATCGGCGCTCAGATCACCGAAGCCATCCGTACCCATCGCAAGGTGAGCGAGGCCGAGGCGCTGCAGGAAGCAATCGACATTCTCGGGCGCGTCGGCATCCACGATCCCGACAAGCGCGTCCACGACTATCCGCACCAGTTTTCCGGCGGCATGCGCCAGCGCGTCATGATCGCCATGGCCATCGTGCTTCGCCCTGCCCTCTTGATCGCCGATGAGCCAACCACTGCACTCGATGTGACCGTGCAGGCGCAGATCATCAGCCTCCTCAACCAGATGCGGCGCGAGCTCGGCACGGCCATCATCATGGTCACGCACGACCTCGAGCTGCTCTCTTCCATCGCCGACCACGCCATGGTCATGTATGCCGGCAATCGCATGGAGCTGGGCCCCGGCGAGGCGGTTCTGACCGCACCCGCCCATCCCTATACGCTTGGTCTCCTCCGTTCCTCGCCCAGTCACGAGAGCCGCGGCGCCCTGCCCTCCATTCCCGGCCAGCCCCCAAGCCTCCTTATGGAGCAGAAGGCCTGCGCCTTCGCGCCCCGATGCGCGGCTGCCATGGATATCTGCCACAAGGAGCGTCCGCCGCTGCGTAACTTCGCCGATGGCACGCGCTCGCTCTGCTGGCTCGAAGACAAGGCGTCGAACACTGCCGCCGCCCTTCCCGCCATCCCGGAAGAACCGCAAGCCGTGGCGCAAAGCGCTGACATCGTCGTCAAGGTGTCCGACGTGCGCCTGACCTATGGCGGCCGTTCACTGTTGGGCAAAAGCATCAATCTCGAAGTCCTCAAGGGTGTCAGCCTCGAACTGCCCCGCGGCAGGACGCTCGGCATTGTCGGTGAAAGCGGCTGTGGCAAGTCGACCCTTGCTCGCATTATCGCCGGCCTTCTGCCGCCCACCTCGGGCGATGTCACCATCGAGGGCCAGAGCGTGCTTGGCCTTGACCGTCGCGACTGGGTCGAAATGCGAAAGCGCGTGCAGATGGTGTTCCAGGACCCGTTCGGCTCGCTCAATCCACGCCGCCGCGTCGGCTCGATCATCGGCGACCCGTTCCGCATCCAGAAGGTCGCCCATGGCGCCGCGCGCAAGAATAAGGTGCGCGAGTTGATGGAAATCGTGGGGCTCAACCCCGAGCACTACAATCGCTTCCCGTCCGAATTCTCCGGCGGCCAGCGCCAGCGCATCGGCATTGCCCGCGCTTTGGCGCTCAATCCCTCGATCATCATCTTCGACGAGCCGGTTTCAGCACTCGATGTCTCCATCCAGGCTCAGATCCTCAATCTCATCGCCAGGCTGCAGCGCGAACTGGGTCTCTCCTATCTTTTCATCTCGCACGACCTCGCCGTCGTGCGCCATGTCAGCTCCGAAATCCTCGTCATGAAGGCTGGCCAGGTGGTCGAGCGTGGCGAGACCGAGACGCTCTATCACCACCCCCAGCACCCCTATACCCGCGAATTGCTGGCGGCGGCCGATCCCCACTATCGCAAGAGCGGCGGCCTTGCCGATCCCCATTCGTCGGGAGCCGCGCCATGAGCACCGAGATCAAACAGCGCGGCTCGCTTGAGCTGACCCTGCGTCGCCTCCTAGCCGACCGCGCCGCCCTCGTGGCAATGGTCTTCAT
>CAJYKO010000395.1 GCA_913775215.1 uncultured Devosia sp.
GAGGCTGTTGGATTCAGGGATCGAATGGGCGACGTTGATCGCTTCGATGGTGAATGGACCGATCTCGAACGGCTTACCGGGACGCATAATGCGGACATCGACGTTTTCGACGATGCCGTCCCCTGCCCGCTTGGCTGTCAGCATGGCAGCAGTGAAGGGCGTCGCATAGACCGGACGCTCGAAGACGGGCCAGAGATCGAGCACCGCGCCATAATGGTCTTCGTGGCTGTGGGTGAGGATCAGGGCCAGGACGTCGTCGGCGTTTTCCTCGAGGAATTCGGGATTGGCCATGATGAGTTCGATGCCCGGTAGATCGGGACCGCCGAAGCTGACGCCGCAGTCGACAACGATCCACTTGCGGGACTTTTCGGGGCCGAAACCGTAGGCTCCCATGTTCATGCCGATCTCGCCGACGCCGCCAAGCGGCACAAAGACGAGTTCATCCCTTTGGGTCTTTGCCATGGGTCTTTTCTTTCTTTTTGCGCACGGCGCCTGGCGATCTTTGGTCGCTGGTCGTCGCGCAGATGTTGTGGTCAGCTTCGGGCGCTGGCCGTTGCCCCAAAATGTACATCGCCCGCAGTGATCACGATCCGCGCGCCGTCATCGTCGCGCATGATCAGACGACCGGTTGAGTCGACTGTTTCAAATATGCCGCGCCTGACGACGCCATCCTGCTGGACGGCGACCGGCGCACCGATGCCGGCGGCGGAACCGCGCCAGCGCTCGAGAATATCGCTCACGCCGCGCCCGTCCTGCCAGAGCGAAAAGGCTTCAACCCAGGCATCGGCAAGGGCTGAGAAAACTTCTTCAGCGCTGCGCTCGTAGCCGAGTTCGCGAAGGCTGGTAGCGGGATAAGGCAAACCTGTGGGCGCGGCAACCACATTGACGCCGATGCCGATGACGATCGCGTTGCGGCCATCCGGCGCCTTGCCCATTTCGAGGAGGATGCCGGATACTTTGGCACCGTCGGCGAGGACATCGTTTGGCCACTTGAGAGCCACCCTGCCCCGGCCATCGAGCGCATCGGCGCCATCGATGCCGATGCGCACGGCGCCCTGCGGCAGGATGCGGGAAAAGGCCGTCTGCATGGCGACGCCGGCGACGAAACCGAGGGTAGCCAGCGCGTTGGGTTCTGCATCGGGGATGATGAGGAGGCTCGCGGCCAGATTGCCCGGCGTACTCTCCCAGGCGCGACCGCGACGGCCGCGGCCTGCGGTCTGGTGCAGAGCTGCAAACCATATACCGCCCGGATCACCCGCGGCGGCCGCCGCGAGCGCTTCCACATTGGTCGAACCGATTTCGTCGTATCCGGCCAAGCGGTAGCCCGCAGAACGGGCTACCGAGCCAAGTGCGAAATCCGCCACCTAGAACAGGCTTCCGGCGGCGATATGCGCCCAGTTGGTGAGGGCATTACCGACCGTGAAATAATAGGTCACGATCAGGAAGGCGCTAATGGCGAGGATGACGTTGAGTTCGTTGGGCACCGCGGCGAAGGTCGACTTGGGCTCATCGAAGTACATCGTCTTGACGACGCGCAGATAATAGAAGGCGCTGACGGCCGAAGCGAGCATGCCGATCACGGCAAGTACGAAAAGGCGCGCTTCGATGGCGGCCAGGAACACCTGCCACTTGGCGAAGAACCCGGCGAGCGGCGGCAGGCCAATCAGCGAGAACATGATGATCGCCATGATCGCGGCCACGAAGGGACGCGTCTGGGCGGCGCCGGCGAGATCATCGATCGTTTCGACATAGCCGTTCTCGGTGCGCAGCGAGAGAATGCAGGCAAAGAGACCGACCGTCATGGTGACGTAGATCGCCATGTAGATCGCAACGCCCTCGACACCGACCTGCGTGCCCGAAGAGAGACCGACAAGGGCAAAACCCACGTGGCCAATCGAAGAATAGGCGATGAGGCGCTTGATCGAGTTCTGGCCGATGGCTGCGAATGCGGCCAGCACCATGGAAGCGATCGAGAGGAAGATCACGACCTGCTGCCAATCACCCGTGATCGGCTGGAAAGTGTCCATGACGAGACGGATCATCAGCGACATGGCGGCAACCTTAGGCGCCATGGCAAAGAAGGCGGTGACCGGGGTCGGTGCACCTTCGTAGACGTCCGGCGTCCACATATGGAACGGCACGGCCGAAATCTTGAAGGCGACGCCGGTCAGCAAGAAGACCATGCCAAAGATGAGACCGACCGAGCGGCCTTCCATGGCAATGGCAGCGACGATTTCCTGCAGATTAGTATGGCCGGTGAAGCCATAAACCATGGAGGCGCCATAGAGCAGCATGCCCGAGGAAAGCGCGCCCAGCACAAAGTACTTGAGGCCTGCTTCAGTGGCACGCGGATCATCGCGCTTGATGGCAGCCATGACGTAGAGCGCCAAGGACTGCAGTTCGAGGCCGATATAAAGGCTCATGAGGTCATTGGCCGAGACCATGACCATCATGCCGAGCGTCGCGAGGACAGCCAGGATCGAATATTCGAACTTGTGCACGCCGTTCTCGAAATCATTCGGCATGGCCAGAATGAGCGAGAGCGCGGCGCCGCCAAGGACAAGCAGCTTCATGTAGCGGGCGAAGGCATCGGCGATGAAGACGCCGTTGAACAGCACGCCATCGGCTGGGTTGAGGACAGCCGTCAGGCCTGCAGCAACGATAAGCAGAACGGCGAGCCAGGAGATCAGCGCCGACTTTTCCTTGTTGATGATGACACCCAGGATCACAAGGACCAGGGCACCGACTGCCATCAGCAGTTCGGGATAGGCAGGCGCAATGCTCGCGAAATCAATAACGTCAGAGTTCACGGTGCTCTCCTAGTGCGCAGCAGGCTCAGCCGCATGCTCTGCGGCTGGAGCGGCCTCGCCCGTGGGCGCGGCGTATTCGAGGGGTGCCCGGGCATCGGCCAGGGAAACAGAGGGGTCAAGACCAACCGAAGTGGCGTAGTGCGTCACGAGGTTGTTGACCGAAGCTGCCGTCGTGTCGAGGATCGGCGAAGGATAGAAGCCGAAGACGATGATGAGGACGACCAGCGGATAGAGCACGATCTTTTCGCGCAGGCTCAGATCGAGAATGCCCTTGAGCGACTCCTTGGTGAGCGCACCGAAAATGACGCGGCGATAGAGCCAGAGGGCATAGCCGGCGGACAGGATCACACCAAACGCGGCGCCGAAGGCGACCCAGGTATTGACCTGGAAGACACCCATCATCGTCAGGAATTCACCGACAAAGCCGGACGTGCCGGGGAGACCGACATTGGCCATGGTGAAGACCATGAAGGCGAAGGCATAGCGCGGCATGCGCTCGACAAGACCGCCATAGGCTTCGATGTCGCGGGTGTGCATACGGTCATAGATGACGCCGACGGCAAGGAAGAGTGCACCGGAAACCAGACCATGCGAGAGCATCTGGAACATAGCGCCCTGGATGCCGAGCGCATTGCCGGCAAAGATACCCATGGTCACAAAGCCCATATGCGCGACCGAAGAGTAAGCGATGAGCTTCTTGATATCGGTCTGCACCAGCGCCACCAGCGAGGTGATGATGATGGCGGCGACGGACAGGATGAACACGAAGTTCGAAAGCTGTGCCGAAGCATCGGGGACCATGGGCAGGCTGAAGCGCAGGAAGCCATAGCCGCCAAGCTTGAGCAGGATCGCGGCAAGGATCACCGAACCGGCAGTTGGGGCTTCCACGTGGGCTTCAGGCAGCCAACGGTGGAACGGCCACATCGGCATCTTGACCGCAAGCGAAGCGAAGAAGGCCAGCCAGAGCCAGATCTGCATGCTTTCCGGGAACTGGTGCGTCAGGAGACGCGAAATGTCGGTGGTGCCGGCATTCCAGTACATGGCCATGATGGCAAGAAGCATCAGGACCGAACCGGTGAAGGTATAGAAGAAGAACTTGTAGCTCGCCTGGATGCGGCGCTTGCCGCCCCAGATACCGATGATGAGGAACATCGGCAGCAGGGTGCCTTCGAAGAAGACATAGAACATGGCGAGATCGAGCGTGGTGAAAACGCCGATCATCAGGACTTCCAGGATCAGGAAGACCAGCATGTATTCCTTGACGCGCTTGTCGATGGCTTCCCAGCTTGCCAGCACGCAGAATGGCATGAGGAGAGCGGACAGAATGACGAAGAGCACCGAGATGCCGTCGACGCCGACGCGGTAGCCGATGCTTTCGCCCAGCCAGTCATAATTGACGACGAACTGGAAGCCCGGATTGGACGGGTCGAAGGCCGACCACATCCAGAGCGAGAGGGCCAAGGTGACGAGGGTCGTCGCCAGGGCCGTCCAGCGGATCGCGTTGAGCGCCGTCTTGGGGGTGACCAGGATCAGTGCCGCGCCAAGGAGCGGCAGGAAGGTCACGATCGTGAGGATAGTATTCTCGAAGTTCATCAGATCAGACCCCCGGCCGTGATGGCCCAGGTGAGCAGCGCCGCGATGCCGATCAGCATGGCGAAGGCATAGTGATAGAGGTAACCAGACTGGAGCTTGACGACCCAGGACGTGACATTCTGGACGCGACGGCCAAGGCCTTCGGCAATCTTGCCGTCGACGAGCCAATCATCAAAGCCATGCCAGATGGCGCGGCCGACCCAGAGCGCGGGGCGCACGAAGATCGTGTTGTACAGCTCGTCGAAGTACCACTTGTTGAGGAGGAACTTGTAGAGGCCAGGATTGGTGGCTGCCAGCTTGCCGGGCACGTCGGGGCGCTTGATGTACATATACCAAGCGGCGACGAAGCCGATGATCATGGAAATCGTGGCGCTCCACTTCACCCAAAGCGGCACATGGTGCGCAGCTTCGATGATGTCGTGATCGACATAGATGGCACCGGCGAAGAAGTGCTCGATGTGTTCCACCTCGTGGAAGAACATGCCGTAGAACACGACACCGGCGAGAACCGCACCGACAGCCAGCACATAAAGCGGCACCAGCATGACATTGGGCGATTCATGGGCATGGTCATAGGCCGAACCATGGTGGTGGGCATCGTCATGCGAAACCGCAGCATGAGCGTGATCATCGAGATTGCTGTCGTCGATCGGCTCGTGGTGGGTTTCGGCATCGGCATGCGCCGGGTCCGGATGAGCGGTGTGGCTATGCTGTGCATCGCGCGGCGAGCCGTGGAAAGTCAGGTGGACGAGGCGCCAGGAATAGAAGCTCGTGAAGAGAGCTGCGATGACGAGGAGCCAGAAGGCCATGCTGCCGACATTACCGCCGTAAGCATAGGCGCTTTCGATGATCGAGTCCTTGGAGAAGAAACCGGCAAAGCCGAGGCTGGTGCCCGGGATACCGACGCCGGTGAGCGCCAGCGTGCCGATCATCATCATGGCATAGGTGATCGGGATCTTCTTTCGAAGGCCACCCATGTTCCGCATATCCTGCTCATGGTGCATGGCGTGGATGACCGAGCCGGCGCCTAAGAACAGGAGAGCCTTGAAGAAGGCGTGGGTGAAGAGGTGGAAAACGCCAGCCGAATAGGCGCCGGTGCCAAGCGCGACGAACATGTATCCAAGCTGCGAACAGGTCGAATAGGCGATGACGCGCTTGATGTCGTTCTGGACGAGGCCAACCGTTGCCGCAAAGAACGCCGTGATGGCGCCGATGACGATCACCACGGTCAGGGCGAACTGCGAGAGTTCAAAGAGCGGGGACAGGCGGGCGACCATGAAGACGCCGGCGGTGACCATGGTTGCGGCGTGGATGAGTGCCGAAACTGGGGTCGGGCCTTCCATGGCGTCCGGAAGCCAGGTGTGCAGCAGGAACTGCGCCGACTTGCCCATGGCGCCCATGAAGAGCAGGAGGCAGATGACGGTCATGGCATCCACGTTCCAGTTGAGGAACCGGATGACAGGCAGACCCGTTGTGGCGAACTCATCGGCCGCGTGGAAGGCACCGTCGAAGTCGATGTGACCGAGCACGAGAA
>CAJYKO010000396.1 GCA_913775215.1 uncultured Devosia sp.
TGTATGGAAGTTCTGATGCGCACCTTGCTTCATAGCGCTTTGGATGGGTAGAAGGCGCTTAAGGCAAAAGGATTTCGCCATGAGCCAGCGCTCGCCATTCGATCTGTCCGGCCATCGGGCACTGGTGACCGGATCAAGCCGCGGGCTGGGCCTCGCCATGGCGAAGGCGCTTGCGGCCGCGGGCGCGGATATCGTCTTGAATGGACGCGACCCCGTGGCGCTCGGCGCTGCGGCGGCCGATCTCTCCGCGATGGATGTCGACATCAAAGCGCTGGCCTTTGATGTGACGAGCCAGGATAGCGTCGAGGACGCTCTGGGTTATTGCGAGGGCGAGATCGGTCCGATCGACATTCTCGTCAACAATGCGGGCACCATGGTTGGCGGACCGCTCGCGGACTATCCGCTCGACCGGTTCGAAACGCTCCTGTCTTCCAATCTGGTGTCCGCCCTTTGTGTGGCGCAAGTTGTGGCGAAGGGCATGCTTCAGCGTGGGCGGGGCAAGATCATCAACATCTGCTCGACACGCGCCGATCGACCCCTGCCGGGAAATGGGCCCTATGCGGCAACCAAGGCCGCGTTGGTCAACCTGACGCGAAGCATGGCGCTGGAGTGGGCGCCGCGCGGCCTCCATGTCAACGGCATCGCACCGGGCTTCTTCGCGACGGAAATGAATGCAGCCCGCATGACCGATCCGGAATTTCAGGCGTTGATGTCTCGCGTTTCGCCGATGGGGCGTTGGGGCGAGCCGGATGAACTGGGCGGCGCGGTCGTTTTTCTCGCGTCAGCCGCATCCAGTTTCGTCAATGGACACATACTTTACGTCGATGGAGGCCACAGTGCAGCAGTCTGAATCCGCACGCATCGTTATCGTCATGGGCGTCAGCTCTTCGGGCAAATCGACCGTCGGCGCGGCGCTTGGCCGGGCACTGCATGCGCCATTTCTTGATGGTGATCGCTACCATCCAGAGGCCAATGTCGAAAAAATGCGTGCCGGAATTCCTTTGACCGATGATGATCGCTGGCCCTGGCTAGAAGCCCTGGCGGCAGCGCTTAGGGAGGCGGCGGATAAAAAGAAGGGGATTGCCGTTGGGGCATGCTCGGCGCTGAAAAAAGCCTATCGCGATTTTATCACGGAGAAAGCCGGAGAACCGGTTTGCTTCGTATATCTGGATGGCAGCCGCGAAGTGATCGGCGAGCGTATGGCCAAGCGCAACCACGAATATATGCCGACAAGCCTGCTCGACAGCCAGTTCGCGACGCTGGAAGTGCCCGACCCTAAGACAGAAAATGTCATAGTCGTGCCGGTGACGGATCCGGTGAACCGGATCGTGACGACTGTGACCGGCCAACTCGAGCATCTGAAGAGCTTCAAGCGCTGGCAGTAGTTTTCGGGGTGAAACGACCCTGACCGTAGGCGACCAGAGCAGCAGAGCCGACGACGAGCAGTGCGCCGAGAAGGGCGATCGGTGCAGGGACGATGCCGAGCAGGATCAGGTCGAAGCCAAAAGCCCAGATGATGCCGGTATATTCATAAGGCGCGAGTACGGATACCGGGGCGCGCGCGACCGACTCCATCAGGAGGACATGGCCCAGGCCGCCGAGCATGCCGGCGCTGACGAGCAACCAGAACTGGACCTGGGTGAGGTTTGCCCAACCCAAGAGCATGGAAGCAAGACCGGCCGCCGAGCAGATGAGCGCAAAGGATAGCGCGATGCTGGCCGGTGGTTCAGTGCGCGTCAAATCTTTGACTTGGACCCGAGACAGCGCGTTGGTGGCAGCCATGGCAATGCCCGCGCCCACACCGATCAGGGTGCCTTCGCGCAGCTCGCTGCCGACGAGAGATGGAAACAGCATCAGCACGATGCCGGCAAAGCCAAGCACGACTCCAAAAAAGATGGTTGCGCCGGGCCGCTCGCGCAGAAATATCATGGCGGCGGCGATGGAGAGGATAGGAGCGAGATAGGTCAGCGCCGTGGCGAGTCCCACTGAGAGATAGCGCAGCGAGACGAAGGAAAAGAACATCACCGTGCAGCCAAGAAGACCGCGGATGAGATGCTTGTGCGGGTAGCGGGTGCGAATGGATTGGCCGAGTTCACGGCGCACACCGAGATAAATCAGTGTCGGCAAGAGAGCGACGAAGCTGCGCCAGAAGATGATCTGCCCGGTCGGAATGCCGTCGGCAGCAACGGCATGCACAGCGGTCGACATGCCCGACATGAAGGCGAGGCCGCCCGTCGATAGCCAGAGGGCGGCCGCGATATTCTGCTTGGGCATGGATGGGATCACACTACTGGACTTTTGGCTCTTGGTAGTGATGCCCACCCTGCCCTGCAAGCGCCGATTACTGCGCTGAGTAGCCACCATCGACCAGATGATAGGATCCGGTGATGAAGGAAGCGGCATCCGAAAGCAGGAACAGCGTCAGGGTAGCAACCTCGTCGGATTGGCCGAGACGGCCGACCGGGTGGAGGGCACGAAGGCCGTTGAGCGTTTCAGATGGTGTTGCGGAGCCGAGGAGCGGGGTCTCGATGAAGCCCGGCCCGACCGCCGTAACGCGAATGCCGTCCTTTGCGTAATCGATGGCTGCAGCCTTGGTAAGACCGACGACACCATGCTTGGCAGCAACATAGGCTGGAGCGCTGGCAAAACCATTGGTGCCGAGGATGGAAGCCATGTTGACGATCGCGCCGCCGCCGTTCTTGAGCATGGCAGCGATCTCGTACTTCATCGAATAGAAGACCGAGTTGAGATTGACGTCGATGACTTTATTCCAATCGTCGAAGCTGTAATCGCCAGCCTTTGCAGCCTTTCCGCCGATACCCGCATTGTTCACGGCGACGTCGAGCTTGCCATAGGTATCCATGGTGAACTGGACGGCCTTTTCCACCTGGTCGATCTTGCTGACGTCAACCGCGACAGCCACAGCTTCGCCACCGGCCGCCTTGACGGCGTCAACGGTTGCTTGCGCGGCATCGAGCTTGAGATCGGCAACAACGACCTTGGCACCACGCGCCGCCAACTGCTTGACGACCGCTTCACCGATGCCCGATGCGCCACCCGTCACGAATGCAGCCTTACCCGAAAAATCCTGTGACATAGCAATCTCCTTTGTCTTTGTTGGAGATATGCCTTTGCACGCGACGAGCAACCATGAATGCTGCGAAATGGATTGAACGAACTGTTCAACCGCGATCGGAATTTATTCCGGGATGCCGGGGGTGCGCGACAGGCTGGCATTGGCATAGCGGTCGTCATCGCTGACTTCCTTGCCGATCCAGTCGGGGAGCACAACGCGATCGTCTTCGCTCTTCATTTCGACCTCCGCCAGGACGAGACCATGGTGGCGTCCTTCGAAGACGTCGACCTCCCAGACGTGGTCCCCATGTGGGACCTTATAGCGACGCTTTGCGATGATATTGGGCTCGGAGAGCTCCAGCATCTCACGTGCATCTTCGAGCGGTACGTCATATTCGAATTCTAGACGGGACAGGCCGACCGCCTTGCCTTTGAGCGTCAGAACGGCGTGGGCATCATCGAAAATGCGGATGCGCACGGTTGCCTTGGCATTGGTCGACAGATAGCCCTGCTGGAGACGTGCCGAGCTTTTGACATGGGCTTTCCAAGCCTCGCTTGCGACGAGAAATTTGCGCTCGATTTCCTGTGCCAATCAGATTTCCTTCGGCAGAAGTTTCCAGAATTTGCGGAAGCGCGCGGAGAGCACGGCGGGCTTCTCAACCGAGAGCTCGCGACCCAGCGGCAAAGCCTGTTCGACGAGGGTCCGCTGTTCAGCGGCCAAGCCCTGCAGGAGGATCGGCTCCAATGGACCGGCCATGGTCGTCAACGCATCGGACAGAACTGCGATATTGTGGTGCTCGCCGAGAAGGTTGCCAAGTTTGCCGAGATTCCGCTTGCGTCCGGCAAGGAGGTGCGGCGCGGTTGGCTTGAGCAGACCGACGTGGAAACCGTGGTTCTTCACCCGCTTACGCCACTCGTGGAAGTGGACGGGGTCGTTCGTTTTCGCAGCCTTTTCCATGTCAGTGCGCATGGTGCCATAAGTGTTTCGCAGGCCGGTATCGAGCAGCCCAAACCCGTCACCATCGAGTGACCAATCCTTAACTCGGCTGAGAGCGGATTTCATGGAACTGGCGAAGGCATCCAACAACGCGGTGCGATCCTGATCGGCAGCGATGCGATTGAGATGGAGGGTAAGTTCCTGGCGCAGGATATGCTTGCGATCCCAGGAGAGCGCGCCGGCCCAAGGCGACTTCATGAGAGTATCGAAGGTCTCGATCATCACGGCTGCGTCGCGCATCGCGGAAAGCGAATTCGCTGCGGTGCGCATAGCGTCGTTCTCTGAACTAAACTCTTTGAAGTGGGGCTGGACCAGACGGATCAGTCCGCGGATTTTCTTGCAGCGGCGACGCAGGTCGTGGACCGTCTTGTCGAAATTCTTGCCGGCCTCGGCGAGCTCAATGGCCGACCGCATCTGATCGGCGGCCAGTTCGCGAACCTGCCCGGCGG
>CAJYKO010000397.1 GCA_913775215.1 uncultured Devosia sp.
CCGGCTCGTTGTGCCACACAAGCACATGACCGGTTTGAAAGCGGCGATTTTCAGCGCCTTCGATGACGAATTTCGATTCCTCTGGGATCGGACGGTGGCGACCCGACTTTCGGTTCACCACCCAATAGGAAGAGGTCATATGGCCCGCAGGCGGACAAAGCGCGACGCGATCGAAACATCCGATTGCCGTTTTGCTTCGCCCTTTCTCCCGGCCATGGCCAGATTTGCCGGCGCGCAGAACGTGAGAGGTTCGCGCCCGATTGTTTTCAACACATTCGCCCCGCAACGCGCCGAGCCTGGTTATCCGGTTCGCCGGCTGCCTGTTTCTGGCGCGCGGGTGCGCGGAGTTTTTTATGGCAACCAAGAGAATGCTGGTGGATGCCATCCACCCGGAAGAAACACGGATTGTCGTCACAGCCGGTAATCGGCTTGAGGAGTTCGACTTTGAATCGGCGACCCGCCGCCAGTTGCGGGGCAATATCTACCTCGCCAAGGTGACGCGCGTCGAACCGTCCCTGCAGGCGGCCTTTGTCGAATATGGTGGCAATCGCCACGGATTCCTCGCATTCAGCGAGATCCACCCCGACTATTACCAGATCCCCGTCGCCGACCGCGAAGCGCTGCTCGCTGAAGAAGAGCACGAAGAAGAGCACCACGACGAAACGGAAGAAGCTGCGCCTGCCGCAGAAGCTGCGCCGGAAGCCGAGGCTGACGCCGATCATCACGAGGGCGAAGAAGAAAGCCACATCGAGCAGGCACCGGCCAATAGCGAGCCGGTGGAATCGATCGGTGGCGCGGACGCGCTCGAGGAAGTGCCGGAGCGTCGCCAGCGCAGCCAGCAGCGCCGTCACCAGTACAAGATCCAGGAAGTGATCAAGCGCCGCCAGGTGATGCTGGTTCAGGTGGTCAAGGAAGAGCGTGGCAACAAGGGCGCAGCTCTGACGACCTACCTCTCGCTCGCTGGCCGCTATTCCGTGCTGATGCCGAACACGGCACGCGGTGGTGGCATTTCGCGAAAAATCACCAATGCGGCTGATCGCAAGCGCCTCAAGGAAATCACCTCGGACCTCGAAGTGCCACAGGGCATGGGCGTGATCCTGCGCACGGCCGGTGCCACCCGCACCAAGGCCGAAGTGAAGCGCGATTTCGAATATCTGATGCGCCTTTGGGAAAGCGTCCGCACGCTGACGCTGCAGAGCCAGGCGCCTTGCCTCGTTTACGAAGAAGGCTCGCTGATCAAGCGGACCATCCGCGATCTCTATAACAAGGACATCGACGAAGTGTTCGTGGCGGGTGACGACGCCTACCGCGAAGCCAAAGACTTCATGCGCATGATCATGCCGAGCCACGCGAAGAACGTGGTGCTCTACAAGGACGATCAGCCGCTGTTCTCGAAATATGGCATCGAGTCCCAGCTCGACCAGATGTTCTCGCCGGTCGTCACCCTGCCCTCGGGCGGCTATATCGTGATCAATCCGACCGAAGCGCTGGTCTCGATCGACGTGAACTCGGGCCGCTCCACCAAGGAGCACAATATCGAGGACACGGCGCTCCAGACCAATCTGGAGGCGGCCGACGAAGTGGCGCGCCAGCTGCGCCTGCGTGACCTTGCGGGCCTCATCGTGATCGACTTCATCGACATGATGGAGAACCGCTCCAACCGTGCGGTCGAGCGCAAGCTCAAGGACGCGCTCAAGGATGATCGTGCCCGCATCCAGGTGGGCCGGATTTCGCACTTCGGCCTCATGGAAATGAGCCGCCAGCGTATCCGCTTCGGCGTCGTCGAAAGCTCGACCCACAAGTGCCCGATCTGCGACGGCACGGGTCTTGTGCGTTCGACGGAAAGCCTGGCGCTGATGATTATGCGCCATATCGAAGATCACGTGCTGCGCAAGCAGGGCCAATCGATCAATGTGCGCGTGCCGACCGAAGTCGCGCTCTATATTCTCAACTTCAAGCGCGACACGCTGACAGCACTCGAAGCCCGCAATGCTTTGTCGATCACCATCACGGCCGACGGCAAGCTGACCGGGCACCAGTTCTCTATCGAAAAGGGCGAGACCCGCGTCTCCTCTTATGTCGATCAGCGCGTGGCGAGCCATGTGCGCGTCGATAGCGCCGTGATCGATGAGGCGGACGACGACGTCGAGGTCGAAGAAGACGAAAGCGAAGAAGAGACCACTGAAGCCCGCCAGGACAATGGCGAGGGCGAAGGCAATGGTCGCCGTCGCCGTCGTCGTCGCCGTCGCGGTGGTGGTGGTGGCGAGCGAGGCGAAGAGCGTGCACCGCAGCAGGCTCGCGAGGCCGAAGCCGGTGAAGGCGAAGCCGAAGCCTCCGATGAAGATGCAGCTGAAGGCGACGGCGGTGATGAAGCCAATGGCGTCGATGCCGATGGCGAACCGCGCCGCCGCCGTCGCCGTGGCCGCCGTGGTGGCCGCCGCAATCGCCGCGATGGCGAGGGCAATGGTGAAGGCGCCGATAGCGGGGAAGTCCTGGCTTCCGTGCTGACGAGCGAAGCCGAGCAGGCCGAGATCGCCGATGCGGTACTCGTACAGGACCTGCCGGCTGACGTCACAGCTGCTGAGGCTGTCGAGGCAGTGGAAGCTGTGGCGCCAGCTGCAGAAGAAGCACCGGCCGAGAAGCCGAAGCGCAAGCCGCGTGCCCGCAAGGCCAAGGCGGCTGATGCCGAGGCGCCAGTCGAAGTGGCGACTGAAGCTCCTGCGGCTGTGGCTGAAGAAGTGGCGGAAAAGCCAAAGCGGAAGCCGCGGACCCGCAAGAAGGCTGAGCCTGTGGCGGAAGAAGCCACTGTTGCAGTGGCTGAAGCGCCAGCAGTTGAGGCAGCACCTGTAGCTGCTCCGACAGAAACCCAAGCGCCGGTCAGTGACGCGGCTGTCGCCGAGGCTGCGGAAGCGCGGCCGAAGCGGCAAAAGAAGGAATTGCCGCCTGAAGGCGTGGTTGTCTCCTCGAGCGCCAATGCGCCCGAAGCGACCGAGACCGCCAGCGAAGGCGAGCCGGACAAGAAGAAGAAGGTCGGCTGGTGGCAGCGCCGGCTGGGTCTCGGCTAGGATTTGAGGAGGGCGGCTTTCGAGCCGCCCTTTTTCCATCATGTCGCGCTCTGAACGCCTGCTCGATCTCCTGCAATTGCTGCGCAACAAACGCATGCCCATAACGGGCCCTGATCTTGCGCGCGAACTCGGCATTTCCATTCGCACGCTCTACCGGGATATTGCGACGCTGCAGGCGCAGGGCGCTGATATCCAGGGCGAGCCAGGACTGGGCTATGTTTTGCGGCCCGGCTTCATGCTGCCGCCGCTGATGTTTTCCGCCGACGAGATCGAGGCGATCGTGCTTGGATCGCGCTGGGTGGCGAGGCGATCGGCAGATGAGCGATTGAGCCGATCGGCCGAACAGGCGCTGAGCAAGATTTTGGCCGTGTTGCCAAGTGAATTGCGGGAAAGCGCCGAGGCGACAAATCTGCTTGTCGCGCAGACGACGAAACAGGCCGAGGATCAGATCGATGCCGGCGTGATCCGGCTCGCCATTCGCAACGAGCGCAAGTTGGTGATCCAATATCGCGGTGCAGATGGCGCGAGTTCGGAGCGGACCATCTGGCCGTTCATGATCGGATTTTTTGAGTCTGTGCGCGTGGTCGTTGGCTGGTGTGAATTGCGCGAGGATTTTCGCAGTTTCCGTATTGACCGGATCACGGCACTGACGCCGACAGAGATCCGCTATCAAAAGCGGCGTGCCGTAATGCTCAAGGCTTGGCGGGAGCGTGAGGGGATTGCGTCGCGCTGATCAAGCGAGGCACTGCCGGAAACTGACAGTTCCCGACGCTAGGGTGAGCTCATCGAAAAGGAGCTTCTCGATGCGTTTTCTCAATTATATCTTGCTTTCCGTCGCTGATGTTACGCGGAGCCAGGCATTTTACACTCCCCTCCTCGGAATCGAGCCGGTCGAAGCGTCACCGACGTTTCTGCTTTATGTACTGCCGAACGGCCTAAAGCTGGGGCTATGGATCGCGAGCGAGATAGAGCCGGCGCCACGTGCGGCGGGCGGGGTTGAAGTGACCTTCAGCGAAGACAATGACGATGCACTCGAGGCGACATTTGCCGATTGGTCCGGCAAGGCCGAGGTCTTGCAAAAGCCGACGCGGATGGACTTTGGCTACACTTTCGTTGTGGCCGATCCCGACGAGCATCGGCTGCGCGTCTTCACGCCAGCTACCAATCCGCGGTGAGCCTCAGGTCTTGGTGTATCGGAAGACGAGATCGACCGGGTCCTGGCGCTTTGCCTCAGCGTCCTCAACGCCGCCGAGGCGTCGGGCCACTGAGGCGGAGGCCAGGTTGTCCCGATCCACATAGCTGACCAGCGTGTCCAGGCGCAGAGATTCGAAGGCCCAGTGTTTCATGGCCGCAGCCGCCTCTGTGGCATAGCCGTGGCCTTCGAATCCGTCATAGAGGAACCAGCCCAATTCCTTTTCGGGAAAGAGCGGTCCGTGATTGATGCCGACCTGGCCAATGCATGTGCCGTTGGACTTGAGGTCGATCATGAGGCCGCCATGGCCGTAGATCGTCCAGAGGGCGATATCCTGGCAGAACATATGCCATGCGGCGATCTCGTCGTGGGGGCCGCCCATATAGATAGCGCGCGGCGAGGCCATCAGTGCGCAGTAAGGCTGCAGGTCATCGCCTCGCATCGGGCGGAGGATCAAGCGCTCGGTTTGCAGTGTCGGTACGGTCACGCGCCAGCCTT
>CAJYKO010000398.1 GCA_913775215.1 uncultured Devosia sp.
GGCCAGCAGTGTTGCCGACGAACTGGCCGCCAGCGCGGATACCGGCATAGAGGCCGTCCCACGAGAAACCAGCAGATTCATAGATCGGCTGCGGGGTGGTCGGGATGATGAGGTCAGCGGCCTGAGCGCCACCAACCATCAGAGCAGCGGCTGCAACGCCGAGCGAGAGAGAACGTACAAACATATCTTGCACTCCCATAGAGTTAACCGTAGTCGCCGGACTAATGACTCAAGGGGTGAGAACTAGCAACCCCGCACCGACACATATTAGGCGGTGAGGCTAAGTTTTCATGACCAAAACCGGCCAGGTGTTGCCATAAGGTCGCTAATTTGGTCCAGTTTGATACAAATTGACGCATTCTTCCGAGCGATCGGCTTAAAATGCGCGTTCGTACCGCGTCTGAATTAAGGCGGCGACGACCTTCATTGCCACATTGTTGCCCGAAATGCAAATGGCCTCGCAAGGTTTGCGAGGCCATTTTTCATGATTCTGTAAGAATCGGACCAATTGGCCCGGAAAGATCAGAAGTGGAAGGCTGCGCCCACCGTGAACTGGTCCTTGGGATTGTTGCCTTCGACAGGGAAACCGTGAAGGTACTGGGCCCGCACCGACATGCTGTCAGTAACGGCAACTTCTACGCCGCCACCGAGGAGAACATCGCTTTCGTCCGGGACACCCAGGTCTATGCCGTAGCCGCCAGCCGCGTAGACGACGACATTGTCGGAAACCACCAAGCCGGCCCGACCGAGCAACTGACCATAGCTGGTATCGAGATTGCCGCCAGTCAGACCTTGAACGGCGACTTCGGCACCGAGCAGGTAGAAATCGAACTGAGCGTTGACGCCAGCCATGGCACCGAGACCATATTGCGTGCCGCCGGTATCGCTGTTTTGGATGCCGCCATAAAGGCCGCCGTAGAAGCCGCTCCAATCGAAGCCAGCATCTTCATAGACGGGCAGTTCGGCCGGGGTGCTTGTCGGAACGGTGATCAGATCGGCTGCGAAGACCGAGCCCGACATGAGGGCGGTGGCAAGCGTTGCCAGGGCGATCTTCTGAGACATGCGCATCGCGTTCTCCTTAGCATTGCGAACAGCGGATAAACAGGAAACGACTACTCGAAACGCCCGTTCCCCTGCTGGTCCTTTGCGGCCGGCGATCGGTGCACATGTGCAACAGGTCTCGTCGCGGCCGAGGCGAATTTCATCGCGCAATCCGGCCAGAAGCTGACGTCGAGCCGGCCAAAACAAGGCGATGGCTCAACGTTGCACAGAGGTCACACAACTACGATGTCGCCAATTCGCCGACGAGAACCGGTTCAGCCCGATAGTCCTGCGGGAACAAGGAAGCCAAAGCATCGATCTTGGGGAGATCATTGCGAACAATGTAGGGCCAGGTCGGGTTCAGTGTCAGGAAGTCCTGATGGTACTGCTCGGCTGGATAGAAGGCCTTGAACTGTTCGATCGTGGTGACGATAGGGCCATCGAATTTTTTCAATCCGTCCAACTCGGCGATATAGGCTTTTGCGACTTCGGCCTGGTCGGCATTGAGCGCAAAAATGGTGGAGCGGTATTGGGTGCCGCGGTCAGGACCCTGAAAATTTAGCTGCGTCGGGTTGTGCGCGACAGAGAAATAGATCTGCAGCAGCTTCCCGAAGCTCACAACGGATGGGTCATAGGTGACCTCGACGGTTTCTGCATGCCCCGTGTCGCCGCGCGAAGTCTGATCGTAGGTCGCTGTTTCGGCGCTGCCGCCTGAATATCCGGATACAGCTTGGGTTACGCCTTTGACGTGCTGAAAGACTCCTTGGACGCCCCAGAAGCAACCGCCGGCAACGACGAGCTTTGCTGCCGTCCCAGCTTCCTTGAGGTCCCTGGAGGGGGGCGGAATCTCAACTGGCTCCTCCTGAGCCACGGAATGGCTAGCCATGAAAGGCAGCGACAGAATCGGAAGCACGGCCAAACCGCCGAGCAAGGACCGGCGCGATAGCTGAAAACGCGGAGACGAGGACTGCATAGGGCACCTAAATTGGAAGTGCCCTAAACATAATACCCCTGCCCCATCTTGCGTACACACAAGTTGGAGAGACAGGCTCAGACACGCCAGTGTGTTTGAAGAATTTTGGAGGATGATGACATCACTTAATTGCCACCCACATCTTCAATCTTGAAGGAAAGGGTGGCGCGAGAGACGGGGCTCGAACCCGCGACCTCCGGCGTGACAGGCCGGCGCTCTAACCAACTGAGCTACTCCCGCATCGGCGAACCGTGTGGCCCGCTGAACGTGACGCTGATGTACCCAGCCCCTATTCCTAAGTCAAGCGCTCGAAACGGCATCCGGCATAAAAACTTCACAGAGGGCCGCGAGCCTGTGGAAAACTCTTGAGCGTCAAACGACAAGCGGCATTCCTTCACCTTGGAGATGAGGTATTTGCTCGTTATTTCTGGGAGTGTGGTCTGGGCTCGTGCGCTTTGCGCCAAGCTGTGTGCGGCTTCTAGCCAGAAGTCTGCCCGGATGGCCAGCGCTATTTCAAGCGCAAGCGATCAATGCGTGGGAATCGAACGCAGCACACGGGCCAAAGTGTCTTTGTCCTGGCCGGCGCCTTCCCGGCATTGCTTGGTACCGACAGCGATTTGGGCGATATCGGCCACCCTACCCCTCCCGATCGGGAAGGATTTGACGGCGGTAGACGCGGTCTGGTGCGTGCTGTGCTCGTTAAAATGGAACGCGGCCACATTGGCCAGACCTGAATCCTGGAAAAGAACGACGATGCAGACATAGTCGTCGTCTTTCCGATCATAATTGGTCAGAACCGTTTCAAGCTGCAGTGCGTCATGGTCCTGGGTCAGAATCAGGTCTACCCACTGATTCCGTTTCCAGTCCCACTTGCCGTGAAAAATTTGGCAAGGCGCGCTTTGGCCGAGATCCCTGCATTCGGCACGCTTGAGGATCTGCCAGTCGTAACCTTCCCAGTCTGCGCGGCTGTCAGCGACAGCGGCGCCAGGCGTGAGGGTCAAGGCGCTGAGAACCGGGATGAACTTGGAAAGAATCATGCCAGCAGTTTTGCGATGCCGCGCCATTTCCCGCAACTGGCGCCAAACGCTGGGCTGTCATGAATTGAAGAGGAATGGTGGGCGATGACGGACTCGAACCGCCGACATTCTCGGTGTAAACGAGACGCTCTACCAACTGAGCTAATCGCCCGTCCGACACAGCGTGTCTGGAACGAGGCTCTGATTAGGGGGCTTGCCCTGCCCCGTCAACTGCAAAACAAAACGGCCCCACGTTTTCCGCGGGGCCGCTTGGCAGAATGCGCTAAAAGCAAAGCTCTTAGTTGATCGCGTCCTTGAGGCCCTTGCCGGGCTTGAACTTGGCCTGGTTCGAGGCCGGAATCTGGATTTCAGCGCCGGTGGCCGGATTGCGGCCGGTCGAGGCCTTGCGCTGGGAAACGGCAAAGGTGCCGAAACCAACGAGACGAACTTCATCACCCGACTTCAGGGCGGCGGTGATGGCTTCGAACACTGCGTCAACCGCTTCAGCGGCCTGAGCCTTGGTGATCGTAGCCTTGTCGGCAACGACGCCAACCAGATCGTTCTTGTTCATTGCGTATCCTCACAGTGAATGCCCGCCCTCGCTGGCGTAGCTTTAGGTGGCGGCAACCCTTGGTCGATTCTAGCTCATACGCAAGTGTTTCCGCCGTTTTGGCGAGGCCGAACGGTACGGAAACGTTAATGGCGCGGAATTTAGGGCCCGACAAGGCCGAACTCTCCCGAAATCCGGCCTTTTCACCATCATTCCGCCGGTTTTTTTGCCGCGGCGGGCGCAGTTTGGATTCCTGCCATCAACGGCAGCGCCAGAACGTAGATCGTTATCGCGGCGATCCAGATCATCCCCGGCCAGTCGTGGCGAACCTGGGCATAGATGAAGCTGAAGAGCAGTGGACCAAACACCGAGGCGATGCTGACGATACTGGCCAGCACGCCCTGGAGCTGCCCCTGATGTTCGCCATCGACCTGCTTGGTGATGAGCGACTGGAGAGCAGGCATGCCGATGCCTCCGAGGGCAAAGACAGGCGCCAGAGCAAAGAGTAACCAGCCATGGCCCGCAAAGGCCAAAGTGAGCATGGCGCCGACTTCGAAGGCCATGCCGACTATCAGCGCCCAGCGTTCGCCGAGTCGCTCGACGGCAGGGCCTGTGAGAAAAGCCTGAGCCAAGGCATGGAAGACGCCGAAAGCGCCGAGCGAGAGGCCGATCATCATGCCGCTGAAAGCGAAACGATCTTCGCTGAACTGGGCCCAGGCGGTTCCGTAGACCGTTCCGACGAAATTCATGATCAGGAAGATCGCCATCAGGGGAACGAGGGTCTTGAAATTAAAGGCCCAGGCGAGTGGCTTGAAGGGGTTGAGGGTCGACCAAGTGAAGCGGGCATCGGCCTGTCCTTTTCGCGATTCGGGCAGCACGAAGAGTGCCAGGGCGAAGTTGACACCATTGAGCGCTGCCGCTGCGAGGAATGGCGAGCGCAGCCACCAATCGCCCAAGACGCCACCCAATACCGGACCAATGATGAAGCCGACGCCGAACATGGCGTGGAAGAGGCCGAAGCGCTGAGCCCGCTCTTCTTCGCTGGTTATATCGGTGATGTAGGCAGTGGCGACGGCCATATTGGCGCTGGTCACGCCGGCAATGGCGCGACCAAGCACCAGCATCCAGAGATGAGGGGCCAGCGCCATGGTGACATAGTCGATGGCAGCGCCGGCCAGCGAGACGAGAAGTACAGGCCGGCGGCCGAAACGATCGCTCAAAACCCCGAGAATGGGCGAAAACAGGAACTGGCAAGCGGAGTAAAGCGCCAGCATCAAGCCGAGGAGCAGCGAAATATCGCCGGTGTGTCCGACATCCCGGAGGAGTGCCGGGAGAATCGGAAAGATCAGGCCAATGCCGATCGCGTCGAGCATGACCGCGGAAAGAATTACGACAAGCGCCTTGTTCATCGACTGGCTCCAGGCCGCAGACGATCCCTGCGGCTGCAGAATGAGGATGGCTTGTCTGCGCCTGAGCACAACAAGAGACAAGACATTTGCGATGGATTTATCGCGCACTGTGCTGACAGAACTCGGCAGCAGACGATCCAACCATCAAGCAGGCAGCGCCTGAGGTGCCTTGACTGTAGCAAAGAGCGGCGTGGCGAGGAGATAGAGCGCCGCACCGACAAGCCAGACCGTGCCTATCCAGATGTTCTTGGTCGAGAAGAAGATCGCGGTGGTGAGGACGGGGCCCAGAATGCCCGCGAGGCTCATGAGGCTGGCAAGCACGCCTTGCAATTGACCCTGCTGTTCGTCGCTGACCCGGCTGGTGAGGAGAGATTGGAGCGCGGGCATAGCGACGCCGCCCAAGGCAAAAAGCGGAGCGACAGCGTACCCCATCCAGCTCTGATAGGCGAAGGCCATGAGGGTATAAGCAAGAGTGTCGAAAGCGACGCCGATGATCAGCGTACCCAGGTTACCGAAGCGTTTGGTGAGGGGGCCGACGAGAAATGCCTGTGACAGGGCGCCGCTGACACCGAAGACCGAGAGAGAAATGCCCATGTGGACCGAGTCCCATCCGAAACGCTCGGCGCCATAGAGCACCCATATGGTACCCGGGACGGCAGCGATCAGGCCAAATACGACTGAGACCACGACCATCGGCAGAAGTGGCTTGAAGTTCCAGAGCCACAGAAGCGGCGCCAGCGGATTGAGCTGCTTGAAGTCGAATTTGCCGTGCGCGACCTTTCGGCTTTCGGGCAACACAAAGAGAGCAACGAGAAGGTTTAGGCCGTTGAAAAGCGCAGCGGCAAGGAATGGGGACCGCAACCACCCGGCGCCGAGCATGCCAACGACGACCGGGCCGATAATGAAACCGGTGCTCATCACAGCGCCGACCAGGCCGAAGCGCTGGGCGCGCTGTTCGGGCGGCGTGATATCGGTGATGTAAGCGGAGGCGACAGCCATATTGGCGCTAGTGATGCCCGCCATGGCGCGGCCGACGACGAGCACCCAGCCGAGCGGAGTCAGTGCCATGACCAGATAATCGAGCAGTGTGCCGGCGAGGGAGAGCAAAAGAACAGGCCGGCGGCCAAAGCGATCGCTTAGTGCACCAAGCACAGGGGAGAAGACAAATTGCATGGTGGCGTAGACGGCGAGCATGGCGCCATAGAGGAAGCCGATGTCGCCTCCCTCTGTCAGCTCGGTCAGCAGTTCTGGCAGA
>CAJYKO010000399.1 GCA_913775215.1 uncultured Devosia sp.
GCTCTTCCAGATGTCCTTTGATGGAAAACGATCAAAGGCAGCACTTTGAGCGCTCTGGACGAGGCTGACGTACGTATGTCAACATACCATACAAGAATCTCGCCCCGTCCATTGCCACGTCTTGTGCCAGCAATTTCGAAGGATGGAAGCGGTTCGGATGCCGCCAAAGGCGGCGGGAGTTAGAATTCGTGCGGTCTGGCACGGCGTGAGGAGACAAGATGCGCAAGGTTGGCATCGGCATTATCGGCTTGGGCAATATTTCGGCGGCCTACCTGAAGGCCGCCAAGGATTTTCCGGTACTCGACATCAAGGCAGTGGCAGATCTCAATCCTGCCGCGGCCAAAGCCCGAGCGGACGAATTCGGCCTCAAGGCCGTCAGCATGGACGAAATCTTTGCCGATCCGGAAATCGAGATCATCCTCAATCTCACTATCCCCAAGGCCCATGTCGAAGTTGGCCTCCGCGCCATTGAAGCGGGCAAGCACGTCTATTCCGAAAAGCCGCTCGGCGTCGTCTTTGCCGAGGGCAAGAAACTGATCGAAGCCGCCCGCGCCAAAAATCTTCGCGTCGGCTCGGCCCCCGACACCTTCCTCGGCGGCGCGCACCAGACGGCCCGCCATATCGTCGACGACGGCAGGCTCGGCCAGGCTGTGGGCGGCACCGCCTATTTCATGTGCCCCGGCCATGAGCGCTGGCACCCCAATCCAGCCTTTTATTATGAAGCGGGCGGCGGCCCCATGCTCGACATGGGCCCCTATTACATCACCGACCTCGTCAATCTTCTCGGCCCCGTCGCCAAGGTCTCCGGCTTCGGCAGCATGCTGCGCGACACGCGCACCATCACATCCGAAGCGCGCAATGGCGAAGTCATTCCGGTCCACGTCGCGACCCACGTCTCAGGCACCTTGGTTTTCGCCAATGGCGCCGTCGTCCAGATTTCGATGAGCTTTGACGTTGCCGGCCACAAACATGTGCCGCTGGAAATCTACGGCACCGAGGCCACCCTGATCGTCCCCGATCCCAACAATTTCGGCGGTCAGGTCGAGATCATGGAAAAGGGCGGGCAGTGGGCCAATGTCGACACCGACCAGCCCTATGCCGACGGCAATTACCGCTCGATCGGCCTTGCCGATATGGCCCATGCCATTGTCGAAAACCGCCCCCACCGCGCCAATGGGGACCTCGCTCTGCACGTGCTCGAAGTGATGGAAGCCTTTGAAACCTCCTCGCGCACAGGTCAGGTCGTCGACATCACCACACCCGTCACCCGCCCCGCACCGCTCGCGACCTCGCTCGTCGATGGCAAACTGGGGCGATAGCCTCCGGAATCATCGGGCCCATCAGTAGCCCTCATGGTGAGGTGCTTTGCTCTTGCAAAGCCTCACCATGAGGACTGCGGCATCAAGCGACGCTCAGTTCGTTCATTTCCACCGATTGCGGCAAGACAAAATTCCCCGCCCGCGGCGCCACGCCCACACGCAGCGGCACATCGAACACCCGCTGCAGCACAGCGTCCGTCAGCACCGCCTCCGGCCGTCCACTCGCCACTACGCGCCCATCGCGCAGCGCCAGGATCGTATCGGCATAGAGCGCGGTCAGGTTGAGATCGTGCAGCACGGCGATGACGCCCCCGCCCTGCCGCGCAAAGCGCTTGGCGACCTCCATGATCATCAACTGATGTTTTATGTCGAGGCTCGACACCGGCTCGTCGAGGAAGAGATAGCGCGGCACGCCGCCGATGACCGGCTCCCACACCTGGCAGAGGACGCGCGCCAATTGAACACGCTGCTGCTCGCCGCCGGAAAGCTCGCCATAAAAGCGACCGCCGAAGCCGCCAAGATCGACGCGGGCGAGCGCTTCTTCGGGCAGGTGCTGCAACGCTCGGGCGTCGACACCCGGCCGTCCGGCCGTTAGGCCCATGGCAACGACTTCGCGCACGGTGAAGGGAAAGGGCAGGTTGGACGATTGCGGCAGCACGGCCCTGATGCTTGCGATTTCGAGCGGGCTCATGCCGGCGATATCGCGACCGTCGATCGAGATGACGCCGGAATAGGCATGGTCGCGGCAGAGGGCCTTCAATAGCGTCGATTTGCCCGAACCATTGGGGCCGATGATGGCCGTCAGCTTGCCTGAAGAAGCCCGCAGCGACACCTCGTGAAGAATCTTTCGCGAGCCAAGCTGTACCGAGACGCTGTCGATGTCGATCATGATGTCACCAGGCAAAGGCGCTGCGGCGATGCAGCAGGATCCAGAGGAAGAATGGCCCACCAAACGCTGCCGTGACGATGCCGATCGGCAGTTCGGCTGGCGCAACCACGGTGCGGCTCAAGGCGTCGCAAAAGAGTAAGAAGGTTGCGCCAAGGAGGGCGCTGGCGGGCAGCAGATAGCGATGATCCGGGCCGATGGCGAGGCGGAGGAGATGGGGCACGACGATACCCACAAAGCCGATGCCGCCACTGACGGCAACGGAAGCACCGGTCGCTGCGGCGACTGCGACGATGGTGATGCGCTTGAACCGCTGCACCGGCACGCCAAGATGGGACGCCGTGGCCTCGCCGAGGGTCATGGCATTGAGCCCCTTGGCGAGGAAGCCGGCGACAGCAAGCGCTGCAAAAATGATGGGGCCCGCAGCAAGGACCTTGATCCACGTGGCTCCCGCGAGCGAGCCCAGGCCCCAAAAGGTCAGGTCGCGAAGTTGGTTTTCGCTCGCGATATAAGTCAAGACGCCCGAGAAGGCGCTGGCTAGCGCGCCGATAGCGATGCCGGCAAGGAGCATGGTGGCGATCGCCGTCTGCCCGCCACGGGTGGCCACGCGATAAAGCACGAAGGTCGTCAGCAGGCCGCCACCGAAGGCTGCCGCGGGCAATGACCAGATGCCGAGTGCCGTCGTAAACGGCGCCAGCGCCGTGCCGCCGAGCACGATGATGATGACGGCACCAAGGGCGGAGCCGCTGGAGACGCCGACGAGACCCGGATCGGCCAAAGGGTTGCGGAAGAGGCCCTGCATCAAGAGCCCCGACACCGCCAGGCCGGCGCCGATGAGCACGCCGAGCACCATGCGCGGCAGACGGATATTGACGATGACGGCATAGTCGCGCAGCGCATCGGCCCCTTCCGATCCCGAGAACAGGGAGCCAATGAGATTGCCGAGCGAGGCACCCGAGGCGCCGGTGGTCATGGACAGGACCATGGCCGCAAGGAGTGCAAAGACCAGGGCAATGACGGTGATGCGGCCGATATGGCTGCGATCGCCGTCGGGCCGGGTCCGCGCGCCGCTTGCGGCAAGAGACATGGTGCTGTCCATTTCAAACCGCCTTAGTGCGAGGCCTGCCCATAAAGATGGTCGGCGAGTTCGCCGGCCGCCGCGGCGGTGCGCGGACCGAAGCCGAGGAGATAGGCGCCATCCATGCGGTAAATCGCCTTGTTCTGTCCTGCCGGGGTTAGCGCGATGGCCGGATGTTCGAGGAGCTCGGTTTCCGTCGCGCCATGGTCGCCGCCACGGTCCATGAGGAGGATCGCATCGGGCGCCGCAGCGGTGATGGCTTCTTCGGAAAGCGGACGATAGCCTTCATATTCGGTGATGGCGTTTTCGGCGCCAGCCAGCGCGATGATGCCATTGGCCGCCGTGCCGGTGCCCGAAGCCTGAATTTGACCGCCCTGATTTGAGAGGATGAAGAGCACCTTCTTTGGTGTTTCCACTGCCTCAGTGCGCATCTTCAGCGCTGCGAATTCGCCTTCGAGCTTGGTCGCCAGCGCTTCGGCCTTGTCTTCGAGGCCCAGCGCGTCGCCAACGGCGCGGACCTTTGTAAGAACGCCCTCGGCCGAATAGCCTTCCGGCACAGTCTGGTATTCAACCCCGGCATGGGAGAGCACTTCGAGCGCTTCCGGCGGGCCGCTGCCTTCGATGACGAGAAGGCCTGTCGGGTTGACCGACAGCACGCCTTCGGGTGCCAAAGCGCGCATATAGCCGACATCGGGCAGTTTCAGTGCTGCCTCGGGAAAGAGCGCGGTCTGGTCGCGCGCAACGAGGGACCCTTCGGCACCGAGTTCGTAGACGATTTCGGTCAGCGACCCGCCGATCGAAACCAGCCGGCTCGTGTCGGCGAATTTGTGAAGATCCTCGGCGAAAGCCGGCGCCACGGAGAGCGAAGCTGCCATCAGCACAGCAGCAAAAGAGGGAAAAATGCGCATGTTTGAAAGATCTCAGGCAGCGTTGGGGGTGGAGAACAGCGGCAATTGCTCGACGACGGCGCGCCACTCGTCGCGCTCGCCATGGCCTTCGTGGCGCTTGCCGAAGAACTGGATGATCAGTTCGCGATTCTCGTCATAGAGTTCGACCGAGGTGACATGGCCATCCTTAGTCGGCTTGCGCACCGCCCAGGCGGCAACGACGTGGTCGAGCCGCAAATGGAGATGGAAGGTTTCGTCCATGACGTTAAGCCAGGGGCCCATCGGCGAGACCTTATGGATCGGTCCGGAATGGATCTGGATGCAGCCCTCATTGCCGGCAAAAACCATGATCGGCAGGTCACTGCCCGCAACCTTGCGGAACATGCCTTCAACGGCCGCATGATCGAGCTGCCAGGCGAGATCCTCACCCACGGTTTCGAGCGCCTCGAGACGCGGGTAATTGAGTTTCTTGATCAGCCCGAAGAACTGGTGCGTATCCGTCATCGCTTCCCAGCCCGCGCGAAGCTCGGAGAGCGGGGCGGGCGCGGCTTCCGGCGCGGCCTTCACATAGGGCGTCACGTCGAGCGTATCGACCTGTTCATCATGACGCAGTTCGCCCACGAGCTTGGCCCAGGCCGTGACATCGGTCGCGGGGCGCGCGTGCACCTTATGAACGGCATTGCCGGCGCGGTCGAAAAACTGCAGCGAGCGCTTGGTCGTGCCGTCTTCCATAGCCTTTTCCAAGGCGTAGCCATGCACCCAGCGGCTCGGGAAAATGCGGAGGTCGATCTGTTCGCCGAGAACGATCGAAGCATGAGCATTGACCGAAACACCCTCATAGACACCGATCTTTTCATGGACCGCACTTTCATTGCGCGTCAGCGCCATGACTTCGCCGACACCGGTCAGCCCATGGAGCAGCGCCGACATGTCGACCTTGAGGCGCGTTGCCGTGTGGCCGACTTCGGCGGCGACCAGTTGCCCTTCGCTGATCGAGTGGATGCGCGCAAAATCGCGTTCGCGCATCTGTGGATTGAGTGCCCGCAGGCGGCGGATGTCTTCGGCGGTTTTAGATGTCGGTTCGGTCACAGCGCGGGCCTATTTGGTGAGAATGAGCTTGTCCTGCCGGGTGACGCGCAGCCGATAGATCATGCCCTTGTGCTCGATCTGCAGCTCTGAAGCCCCATCGAGAATCTCGGCACTCGAGACGATTTTGATGGGGGAAACAGCGGAGTCAGAGCCACTCGGCGGCATGATTTATCCAACGACTTCATCGCCTTAAGGCATTCAGCGCGAATGCCTCGGCAAGAGAATTAAACTTGACTTCCATAGCCATATTAAATTATCGACGCAATAGGTGATCGAAAGGGTCATGAATTCTTTCAGTCCGGTCAGCCCGCATCTCGCCAGCCAGCCGATCACAAAAAGACTTTTAAGAACTGGAGACAGACATGGGGCTGGTCAGGTCACGCGCGGCCGCGCTTTTGGGCGGCGTTGCGCTGGCGCTTGTTGCGCAGCAGGCAGCGCAGGCGCAGAACGTCAACGCAACGAATATTACGCTTCTTGAGCGTCTGGTGATCGGTGCGGGGGCGCCGAAAGTCGCCATCAACACGCCGCAAGCGGTAACGGTGCTCAATCAGGCCGATATCGATGATCGCCAGGCAACGATCGTCAAGGATATGCTGACCACGGTTCCCGGTGTCAGCATGCTCGGCTCGGAACAGATTCTTGGGCAGGCATTCAACATCCGCGGTATTGGCATAACCGAGAACACGGCCGATGCCGCGCGGATCGTCGTCAATGTCGACGGTGTGCCAAAATTCAACGAGCAATACCGCATGGGCTCGTTCTTCTCCGATCCCGAGCTTTACAAGCAGGTAGAAGTTCTGCGCGGACCGGCGTCCTCGACCCTTTATGGTTCGGGAGCCATTGGCGGGGTTATCAACTTCGTCACCAAAGACGCCTCGGACTTCATCCAGGATGGCAAGACCGGCGCGCTGCGCCTCAAGACCACCTATGATTCAAACGGAAATGGGACGCTTGCTTCCGGCGTCTGGGCCCACACCGTCAATGAGACATTCGACATCCTGGCTGCCGGCAATTGGCGTCGTGCCAATGAATTTACCTATGGCAACGACACCGTCGCCGAGGGGACCGATTTCACGGCGCTGTCCGGGCTCATCAAGGGCACGGCGCGCTTCGGTGACAACGACGAACAGGTCCTGCGCCTGTCCTACCAGCGCTGGAATTCGGACGAAGAGGACGCTCCTTACGTCCAGACCCAGATCAGTCCCGCGCTCAACACCAATGCCGCCTTCGGCCTGACGGATCGCAAGGTTTCCGACGACACAGTCGTGCTCTCCTACGAGAACCCTGCGAGCGACAATCCCTGGCTCGATCTCAATGTTCAGTTGGCCTATTCCAACACATCGAACGATCAGTCGGGCGCGACGTCGACCTTGCCGCGCACCATGCCGAGCACCTGGATTCTCGACGATACCAATTACATCTACCGCACCTATCAGCTCAAAGCTGACAATACGGTCGAGTGGATGGGGGACAATTTCGAGAACTATTTCACCTTCGGCCTGCAGGCGAGCCATCAGGATCGTCTCGCCGAGCGCACCTCGACGGCGCGTCCGCGACTGCTCTCGCATCCGGAAGGCATCGAGAACAAACTCGGGCTTTTTGCCCAGAACGAGTTCATCTGGGATGACCGCCTGACGATCATCACAGGCGTTCGCGCCGACTTCAGCCACATCTCGCCCGATGCAGCCATCACGGGCGCGCGTCCTGTCGATAACCAGGGCTACTCGCCCAAGCTCGCTGCGCTCTATGAGTTCAACGACAATTTCGGTATCTTCGGTTCTATCGCCCGCACCGAGCGCCTGCCCACCATCGACGAGCTTTACAGTGCCTCGTCGCTGGCAGGCGCTGGCATGAGCATGAACCTGCGCAAGGAATCGGCGATCAATTACGAGGCCGGCTTCACCGTTTCGGCCTATGATCTTCTCGCTTCAGGCGATCAAGCCTCGGTCAAGACCACTGGCTTTTACAACGATCTCTATGACTTCATCGCCAGCAGCAACAGCGCCAGCAGCCCCGGTTATCCAACTGGCGTTCAGTATGCCAATGTGGACCGCGCCCGCATCTATGGCGTCGAAGTCGAAGGCGCTTATAACTCCGACATGTTCTTTGCCAATGCCGCCTACACCGCGACATGGGGCTATGACAACAACACCAATCGTCCGCTGCGCACGATCCCTGCGCAACGCCTTGTGCTCTCGGCCGGCATGCGCTTGCCCGAATACAATCTCGAATTCGGCGCCCGCGCCAAGTTTGTCGCCGACTCCGAAAACAGCATCGCTGCAACCTCTGGATCGGCGGTCGTTCCGGGCAAGGGCTACCAGAGCTATGACGTCTTCACGTCCTGGAAGCCGGACCACGGTGTCTTCGAAGGCACGCAGCTCCAAGCCTCGATCGAGAACATTTTTAACGCAAGCTTCCGCGACAACCTCTCGAACTCTGACTCCAAGGGCCGGACGTTCAAGCTCACCTTGTCCAAGCAGTTCGACTACTAAAATACTCTGAAACCAGAAACTTCTGTTTTCATATCACCATTGGCAAACAGTTCGCGGCGGCCCTCGGGCCGCCGTTTTAGCATCTGTTTCAAAGCCTCTTTACATATAATAGTACTTTATAATAGCGTCCCTCCATCGCCCGAAGCGAAACGCCGGGCGGTCTTTTGGGAGGATCCATCGTGAGCATCATCACCAAGCTTGCCATCGCGGCAAGCCTCGCTACCGCCTTGTCTACGGCTGCCTTCGCGCAGGATATTTCGGGCAAGGTTGTCGGCTTTTCGCAGATCGGCTCGGAATCGGGCTGGCGCGCCGCCGAAACCTCGGTCACCAAGCAGCAGGCCGAAGAACGCGGCGTCGATCTGAAGTTCGCCGACGCCCAGCAGAAGCAGGAAAACCAGATCAAGGCCATCCGCGGCTTCATCGCCCAGGGCGTTGACGCCATCCTCGTGGCGCCCGTCGTCGCCACCGGCTGGGACGATGTTCTCGCCGAAGCCAAGGACGCTGAAATCCCCGTCGTGCTGCTCGACCGTGGCGTCGATGCGCCCGAAGATCTCTACCTGACCTCGGTTGCCTCCGATCAGGTCGAAGAAGGCCGCGTTGCCGGTAACTGGCTCGTTGGCGATGTCGGCTCCGAGCCGTGCAACATCGTCGAACTCCAAGGCACCGTCGGCTCCACCCCGGCGATCAACCGCAAGAAGGGTTTTGAAGAAGCCATCGCCGGCCACGACAACCTCAAGATCACCCAGAGCCAGACCGGCGACTTCACCCG
>CAJYKO010000400.1 GCA_913775215.1 uncultured Devosia sp.
GTTCGAAGGCACAGCTTTGGCCGAGCGGGGTAAAGGCGACCCAGTCGACCTCCATGGCAATGGGCGCAGTGACCGGGGCGAACGCGCCCATCCAGTCGGTCAGCGTGTCGGTGCCCCAGAGGCTGAAGAAGATGCGTTGCGGGTTTGAGGGAATGGTCGCGGGCGTATCCATGGTGCGGACCAGTTCGCCATCGATGTAATAGCGAAGACGGTTCGGTTCCCAGGTGAAGGCGAAGGTGACGTAATCCTGGTCTGATGGCTGGGGCAGAACGTGGGACTGGCCGCTGCCGATTTCGCCGTCGCCGCTCTTGCCGTTGACGAAGGTCGTCGTTTCGACATGGGCGGTATCGCGGAGGAGGATTTCGAAATCGATCTCGTCGTGCGGCTTGCCCTGCTGGGGGCCGATATAGGTGAAGAAGGCGGCGTTCAGACCTGAGCCCTTGGGGGTCTTGAGGCGGGTTTCGTAGGTGCCGAAACCATAGGCCTGGCGGCTCTGGATTTCACCGCAGCTATATTGGCGATCACCCTTAGGTTTTGGCGCAAAGCCGACGCGGAGATTGCCGTTTTCCGCGCGGACCTGGTCGTTGGCCCACTGGCAATTCTGATGGGCGCCGTTGGACCAGCCATCGGAGACGTACCAACGCCCGGTATCGAGCCGGTCGAAATTGTCGAAGAACGCCTCCTGGGCGAGGGCAGGTGTGGCAAGGGTTGCGGCGATCGACAGGCAGGCGAGGAGGCGTTTCATCCTGATCTCCTGGGGTTAAGGCGCGAGCGCCAGGCGCGCCATGACGACGTCGCCAGAGACGAGGGGCGTGTCGATCTCGGCGGGGATTTCTTTGCCATCGCGGACGATGGAATAGGTGTATTGCGGCGCCTGATCGCCGGGGACGGCGGCGCCGGTATAGAGCGCGGCTTCCTGGACGAGGCCCTGCTGGGTCTGGATCTTGAGAGCGAGGGCGCTGATCTGGCCGTCGACAGTCTGCTTTTCCAGCGAGAGATCGGAAATGCGCTGATCGGCGAGGCGGGCCTGTTCGCGATTGGCCGTGGCGATGGCCTGCTGGGCTTGGAGGGCTGCCGTCTCGGTATCAAGAAGGCGCGCTTCGAGATCGGCGACATTGGTCTGAAGCGAGGCGACGCGGGAGGAAAGGGCGAGGCCGTCTTCGGAAAGGGTCGAGATTTTTTGGAGTTGGTCTCGCGCCGTTTCGAGCTGGGTTTCGGTGCTGGCCTTCTTCTGATTGAAGGCTTCGATCTGGGTTGTCAGCAGATTGATCTCGTCGGTAAGCGAGGTTGACTGCGCTTCGGCCTGGCGCTTTTGCGCGGCAAGGATGGCGGCTTCGGCCGAGAGAAGGGCGCTGATCTCGGGCAGGTCGGTCAGCTCGGGCGGCACTGCGATTTCGGTCTGGCCGGTCAATTCAGCTTCGAGGCGGGCGCGGCGGACGAGCAGGCGATTGTATTCGTCTTCGAGCACGTCTAGCGCGCCCGTTGTGCTCAGCATTTCCTTTTCGGGGCGCGCGATGGCTTCGGCACTGCGGCGTTCGCCGCCCGCCAGGGCCAGGGCTTTTATGACGGTGAGATTGGGGGCGAAAGGATATTCGCCGGGCGTCGAAACGTCACCGGAGACATAAATGGGCCCATAGGCGGAGACTTCGACGGTGACCGAGGGGGCCGTCGGCAGGCCGAGCGCTTGCTGAAGTCCGTTGCCCAAGGTGGCCGCGAGCTCGGTGCTGGTTTTGCCTGCACCTTCCGTTGGTCCAAGCATGGGAAAATTCACATTGCCATCGGCGCCGACGATGTAATCGCCTGCAAGGGCAGTCCATTCCTGGAAACTGGAATCGGCGGCTTTCCACTGGACGACCTTGATCGTCAGCTTGTCGGAAATCCCCAAAATATAGGGCTCTGCCGCATGCACAGAGGTGAGCGCGGCGGAGGCAGCGAACCATAGGGCGATGTACCGGGCGACGGACGAAGTCTTGCCGGGGGATGAAATCATGTCCCCATCCTTGCTTTCGATCGAGATGACAGGATGGTTGCCAGCGATCGTGCCCGCAATGGGGCGGGCAGGAATATAGGACGCTTGGCAACGGAAGATCAGAAAGCGCTAGCTCTCTGTTTTTGCAGTAGTTTCCTGCGCTACATCCAGTGCTGCCGGCTCACACAGGGCAGACATGCGGGGGATGGGAAACTGGGATTGGCGCGATCGTGGATTTGCCGGGCGGGCGCGGCGGGCCGTATGGACACCGGGGGCGTAGCCGAGAGATGCGAGGCGGCGATGTTGCTGTGGCGAAAGGGCGGGCCAGACGACGGTGCGGCCTTGATCATCGAGCGCGCCGAACTCGTCCTGATGCGCCTTGCTGCGGGTCTGGATCTCGAAAATGCGTGGATCCAGCGGCTCCGGCAGCGCGGTCATAGCGGTGAAGAGGGCAGCGGCGCATTGGGGTGAGAGCTGCAGGTTGCGCTCGAAATAAACGACGACTTCGCTGAGCGGTGCGTCGGGCGCTGCAGCCTGGATTTTCTTGATGGCGTCCTGGCAGGTCTTTTGTTTCTGCCGTGCCGTCAGGCCATGAATGGTCGCGCGGGTGGTGGCCTGATCGAGCAGTTCGCCATCCCAGATACCGGTCACGGGATAGCGGCCGACGCAGCGCTGGCAGATGCAGAGGGATTCTTCGCCACGCGTCACTTCATAGGTAAGGCGCTGTTGGTCTTGACCGCAGAAGTCGCAGGTGCTGCCGAAGGTCACGTCATCCGCAATTTCCCATGTGTAGGCCCAGCTCTTGGGGTCGCCTACAGCGTCATTGAGCGTGTAGCGGATGCGAGAAGTCGGCATGCTTGAAGCCTCATCGTTCGTTGCGCAGGTCCCATTCACGGGAGCGTGACTTATGATGGACAAAGGTGGGCAGGCATTGGAGTCAACGGTGGCAAGATAAGGCAAAAAAAAGGAGATTTGGTGGCGGTTTAGCTGCGCCAGATGCACGGGGCGTGTTCAAAACTGGCGCTTGTCAGGGCTTCTCATCAGGGATAAGGGACCGCCATGCTGACCTCTTCACGCACTGCTCTCACCGCCTTTGCCCTTGTCGCAGTGCTCGCTCTGGCGCCGGTGGCGCCCGAGGCGGCGAATGTCCTATTCCTGATTTCGGGCATCATCGGGTTTGGCTTTCTGGTGCGATCTGGCGGTGCGGCGATCCGGCGGCCGGTGGTGTGGATGCCGCTTCTGGCGCTGCTTTTAATCGCGATTGCTTATGTCATTGGCGCCGGTTCGGTCGATGGATTGATTGGGTTGGCCTATTTCGCGCCGGTGCTGGCGATTTATCCACTCGTTGCGGCTGGGGACGAGCCGGGCTTTGGGGCCTTTGACCTTGTGGGTGTGCTTGGTCTTGCAAGTGTCGCTGGTGCTGCGGTGATGGTCAGCATCGAGGTTGCCGAGACGGGCACGTCGCGCGCTGGGGAGATCATTGCCAATCCGATCCACTTTGCGGATGTGGCCTTATTGATCGGCTTTCTTGCCTGCGCCGGGATGCTGCGGCCGGGTGGTAAGTGGCGTTTTGTCTATGCGCTGGCGCCGATCTTTGCATCGGTGGCCGTGGTGCTTTCCGGGTCGCGCGGGCCGATGGTGGCGGTTGCTGTCATGCTTGGCGTTGCAGGTCTGGTGGCGCTTCGTACGCGGCTCGTTTCGATCAAGTGGGCGATTGGTGCGGTTTTTGCCATCATTGTGCTCGGCATTGTTGGGGCTTTTGCCGGAGTGCAGCAACTTTCCGGTGTGCAGCGCGTGCTTGCGGATATTTCAGATGTGCTGCGCGTCGGCGTGCCCACGGATGCGTCCACGGGCATTCGGCTTCAGATGCTGATGGGCGGATTTAAAGCGTTTCTTGAGGCGCCGGTCTTTGGACATGGGCCGCTGGAATTCGTTCGCGTCGCCAATAGCCTTGCCGCAGTGCCGTTTGGAGAGGCGCCGCATCTCCATAGCGATCCGGCTGATTTCGCGGCGAGCGGTGGATTGATCGGCCTTCTAGCCTATCTGCTGTTGCTGGCGGCGCCGGTCGTGGAAGTGCTTCGTCTGCCGCGGGGCGTGGCGCGCGCGCAGCTAATGGTTCTCGTGTCTGCACTGGTCGCGGGCTATTTCGTGATGGGGCTGACCAATGCCATGTTCGGCATTTTGAATGTCACGACCTGCTACGCTGCCGTTTGCCTTGTCACGGGTCTTCTTGCTTCTTCAGTAATGCGCGCAAACCAGACAGTCGTGGTGTAAACCCGAAATAGCGTTCGGCGGCTTTGCTGGCTCGCGCAAGGAATTTCTCCAAGCGAGTGGAATCTCGCGCTGAAGGCGACTTGAGAAACTCTACTTCTCGGCTAGAGTTGGAACGAAATTTCGGGGTAGGGTTCTCCGAGAGGATAACTCTGGCTATGTCGCGGCTGCCGTGGACTTGCCGCGACTGAGGGGGTTGCATGACGAGACTTGGCCGCTTTCGCCAGCCGAGCGTCATCCCGGGCTTTGGCCTGACCTTGGGGTTCACCCTTACTTATTTCTCGCTCATCATTCTCGTGCCCCTCGTGGCGCTGGTACTCCGCTCAACTGGCCTCGGCTGGAACGGGTTCTGGACGGCAGCGCTTGACCCGCGTGTGCTTGCGGCGTTGCGGACGAGCTTTGTGACCGCGCTGATTGCCGCCGGGGTCAATGTCGTATTCGGGACTTTGATAGCCTGGGTGCTCGTACGTTATCGGTTTCCGGGCCGACGGATTTTCGATGCTATGGTCGATCTGCCGTTTGCGTTGCCGACTGCGGTGGCAGGGATCGCGCTGACGGCGATCTATGCGCCGAACGGTTTTGTCGGGCAGATCGCCGGGCAGTTTGGCTGGCGCATCGCCTATACGCCGATCGGCATTACCATTGCGATGATCTTTATCGGCCTGCCTTTCGTGGTGCGGACCATTCAGCCGATCCTTGAAGAGGTCAGCAAGGAAGTCGAGGAAGCATCGGCGACGCTGGGCGCCAATCGCTTCCAGACGATTTCGCGTGTGCTGCTGCCGAGCCTCACTCCCGCTATCCTGACCGGCTTTGCCTTGGCCTTTGCCCGTGCGGTGGGGGAATATGGTTCGGTGATCTTTATCGCCGGCAATATTCCGTTCGTGTCGGAAATCGCGCCGCTCCTGATCGTCATTCGCCTCGAAGAATTCAACTATGCCGGGGCGGCCGTGATTGCGACGGTGATGCTGGTGATTTCGTTTGCGATGCTCTTCGTCCTCAACCTGATCCAGGCCTGGAGCCGGCGGAGGTATGGCTATGGAAGCTAGTTTGCAGCATCGCCGCGTGACTTCGCCGACCAATGAGCCGGCGAGCGTCCGCTGGGCGCTGATCCTTGTCGGGCTCGTCTATATGGCGCTCTTCATCGTTCTGCCGGTGATTGCGGTCTTTTCCGAAGCCTTTGCGCAGGGTTGGGGAACGTTCTTCCAATCGCTGCAGAGCCCGGATGCGCAATCGGCCATTCGGTTGACTTTGCTGGTCGCCGCTATTGCCGTGCCGCTCAATGTGGTTTTCGGGGTCTGCGCGTCCTGGGCGATCGCCAAGTTCGAGTTCAAGGGCAAGGCGTTCCTGATCACGCTGATCGATCTGCCGTTTTCGGTTTCGCCGGTGATATCGGGTCTTGTTTATGTGCTGCTTTTTGGCTCAGGCAGCGTGCTCGGGCCTTGGCTCAAGTCCTACGGCATCGAGATATTGTTCGCTGTACCGGGGATTGTCCTTGCGACGATTTTCGTGACCTTTCCTTTCGTTGCTCGCGAATTGATCCCGCTGATGCAGGATCAGGGGAGCGGGGACGAAGAGGCGGCGCTCTCGCTCGGCGCCTCGGGTTGGCAGACGTTCTGGAAGGTGACCCTGCCCAATATCAAATGGGGGCTCCTTTATGGCGTGCTGCTCTGCAATGCGCGCGCCATGGGTGAGTTCGGTGCGGTCGCGGTGGTCTCGGGCAAGATCCGTGGCGAAACGACGACCATGCCGTTGCAGGTCGAGATGTTTTATAACGAGTATCAAGGTACGGCGGCATTTGCTCTGGCCTCGCTCCTGGCTCTCTTGGCACTCGTGACGCTTGTATTGAAGACTGCGCTCGAATGGCGGTTTGGCGATGAGCTCGCCGCTACCGGCCGCGGCCACTAGGTGTGTGGGGATTTAGGTGATGGAGGGCTGCAAATGACGATCCTCTGCGCTTCCGGTACTCACGTACCAAACGTACGCTCCGTTCCGGTTCTCGAAGACCGCCATTTTCGCCTCACCCTGACCTAAATCCCTACACACCCCTATTCGGAAGAAATATGGAAGTACGCGTTCAAAACGTCCGCAAGGAATTCGACCGGTTTCCGGCGCTGCATGATGTGTCGCTCGATATCGCGTCGGGCGAGCTGATCGCGCTTTTAGGGCCGTCGGGTTCGGGCAAGACGACGTTGCTCCGCTTGATCGCGGGGCTGGAGCGGCCGACAGCGGGCAAAATCTTCTTCGGGGCGGAAGACGCTTCGGAAAAGAGCGTGCAGGAGCGCAATATCGGCTTCGTGTTCCAGCACTATGCGCTTTTCAGGCATATGACGATCCTTGAAAACGTGTCTTTCGGGCTCGAAGTGCGGCCGCGTGCGACGCGTCCAGCCAAGGCTGAAATCCGGCGGCGGGCCCGGGAATTGCTCGATCTCGTGCAGCTTTCTGGCCTCGAAAAGCGCTATCCGAGCCAGCTTTCGGGCGGGCAGCGGCAGCGTGTGGCGTTGGCGCGGGCGCTGGCGATCGAACCGCGCGTGCTGCTGCTCGACGAACCGTTCGGGGCACTTGACGCGCAGGTGCGGCGCGAGCTGCGTAAGTGGCTGCGCGAAATCCACGATCGCACCGGGCATACGACTGTTTTCGTGACCCACGACCAGGAAGAAGCACTCGAACTGGCCGATCGGCTCTGCGTGATGAGCCAGGGCAAGATCGAGCAGGTGGGGACGCCGGATTCGGTCTATGATCACCCACAATCGCCCTTCGTTTTCGGCTTTATCGGGGAATCGAGCACGCTGCCGGTGACGGTTGAGCGGGGTGACCTCTGGCTTGGCGACCGACCGCTGGGCGTTTCCGGCGCCGAAGGGAATGGCCCGGCGCAACTCTATTTCCGGCCGCACGATATCGAACTGGTGGAAGCGGACGCGGCTTTGAGCGGTGTCGTCGCGAGCAGCCGGCGTGTTGGCGGAACACGGCGGGTGGAGCTCGAACTAGGTGGTTCGGCGCATCGCGTGGAGATCGATCTGCCGTTCGACCATCCGGCTGGCGAGCGCAGCCAGATCAGTTTCCGGCCCAAGCGGTGGAAGCTGTTTCCGGCGGGTTGAGCCGGGCGCGGACAAGAAAAAAAATTTCAGGATCGGCCCCGGCTTTGGCCGGGGTGACAATTGAGAGTGTACGAGCGCCCGTTGGCTGGCGGGCGCCTCGTTATATTGGCTTGTTCAGCGTTTCGCGCAATTGGCGCAGGATGGTGTCCTGGTCATAGGGTTTGCGAACAACGCCAATGCCTTTAAAGGCAGTGGGAACGCTGCCGGCTTCACCATAGCCTGTCGCGAAGATGAAGGGGATGCCTTCGGCGAGGAGCTGATGGGCGATGGGCTCCGAGGTCTCTTCGCCGAGATTGACGTCGAGGATGGCGACATCAGGCTTGCTTTTCGACAGGGCGGCGGTGGCTTCGCGATGCGAGGTGGCGACGGCGTCGACCACCATGCCAGCATCGGTGAGCAGGCGCTCCAGATCCATGGCGATAAGCATCTGGTCTTCGACCACAAGCACATGGGCGCCTGTCAGGTCCGTATCCGCCAAGACCGAAGGCTTGGATGTCTCGACAGGCGCCGGGACAAGCGTCGTGCGGCTCGTAACGAAGCGTGGCGGAATGCGGAAGCGGGCGAGGACGCCCTCGCGGCGATACTGCACGTCGCTTTCGCCGCCGAGATCGAATGGAATGCTGCGATCGATCAGCACGGTGCCGAAGCCGCGGCGGCTTGGCGGGGTGACTTCGGGACCATCCAACTCTTCCCAGAGGATGTCGCAAGCACCAACAGCATCAAGGCTCCAAGTGACCTTGAGCTTGGCGCCGGGGCGGGAGAGGGCACCATACTTGGCGGCATTAGTCGAAAGCTCATGCAGCACCAGCGCCATGATCGAAAATGAACGCGCGTCCATCCAGACGCCGGGCCCGGTCAGGTCGATATTGGCCGTACCGGAGCGATAGGGCGTCAGTTCGGCATTGAGCAGATCAAGCAGGGACCCGCCACCGTCGCCGCGGATAACCTGATCATGGGCAAGCGAAAGCGCATGGATGCGGCCGCGGAGCGACTCCACATAATCCTCAAGGCTCTGGCCGTTCTGGTCAGGGCTCGTGACCAGCGACTTGATGACAGCGAGGATATTCTTGACGCGATGGTTGAGTTCTTCGTTGAGCATGCGCTGGCGGACAGCCGCTTTCGCACGTTCGTCGGCCAAAAGTTCAGAATGCTGGAGGATAACACCGACTAGGGCAGTGCGGGCCGCTTCGGCGAATTCGCGCTCCTGTTCGGTCCAGGGGGCAGACTGCTGATGGACCGTCTCTTTCCAGATGGCGAAACTTTTGCGCGGGGTCAGGCGATCCCCCATCGGGCCGGTTTCATAAACCTTGTCCGGGTTGCCGGCCCAATCGAGTGTCTGCACCATTTCCTTGCGGAAATAGAACAGAAAATCGCGCGGACGTTGGGAGAGCGGCACTATCAGTACGCCGGAGGCATCGGCGGCATATTCCTCGGCGCCGGGAAAAACGTTGACGAGCTTGTTGGTGGCCCAGATGCGCCCCTCGGCGACGGTTTGGGCAAAGCGCGCCAAAGCTGGCATCGCTGCCTGCGGCGGTGTAGCACCAGACTGGGTGAGCTTGCCGTCGATCCACATGGCGAGGCCATCGGATGGGACGAGGCCCCCGAAATCTTCAATATGATCAGCAAGCAGCCGGTTAATGTCTTCAGCGCCGACGGCGAGGGTCAGGAGGTCATCGAGAGCGCGGCGTGCCATGGTGACGGCTTCGAGGAGGCGCCGGTTGTGCAGCGCATTGAGATGGAGCGAGAAGAATTCTCCGAACATCTCGGCGGCGACGCGCTGGGCCATGGACAGCGTGCGCGGGCCATAATGGTGACAGGCAATGAGGCCCCAGAGCTGGCCATCGATGATGATGGAAATCGACATCGAGGCGCCGACGCCCATATTGCGCAGATATTCGCAGTGGATGGGCGAGACGCTGCGCAGATGCGCAAAGGAGAGGTCGAGCGGTTCGCCGGAAAGGTCGAGGACCGGATTGACCGGGATGCGCTCGAAATTGGCGTCCGAGATGATGCGGATCGTGTTTTTGAGATAGAGCGCGCGGGCCTGCTGCGGGATGTCGCTGGCCGGGAAGTACTGGCCGAGAAAGCTTTCGAGGTCAGGGCGCTTGGCTTCGCTCATCACCTTGCCGGCGCCGTCGGGGCCGAACTGGTAAATCATGACGCGATCATAGCCCAGCATGCCCTGGATCAGGCGAGCGGCGTCGCGGATCAGACGCTCGGTCGTCGTGATCTGCTGGATGCGGCCCAGCATGGCGCGCGTGAGTTCGAGCGGCTGGGCGATTTCTTCCGTCGCCGGCTCAAGCTCGATGATGGCATTGCCTTTGAAGCGGTGAACCGCGATGTCGTAGCGGCGGCCATTGGGCAGGAGTTCGCCGAACAGCAGCGAGGAGCGGGCGCCATCCTGCGTGCGCGAAAGAGCGTTGCGGATATTGTGCGAGGCCTGATTGCCCAGCACATCCGGCAGTGAGCGCCCGTTTAGGTCACCTTCGGCCCCGATGATGGCAGCGCAATTGGCCGAATGACGAAGAACCGTGACTGCGGAAGCATCACAGGCAAGGAGGCATCCATGGGGCTGGATGCTGCCCGGAATATGAATGGGTTCGCGATCGCAATTGGTGAGATCGACCTTGGTCTGGGCGTTCATGTGGCCTCAACCGTGTAGGCTTCGAGCGCGAGGCGGAAGGCTGCCTCGCTGGCCCGAAGGATGTCATCGTGTTCGCTGGCGGGCGCGTGTTCCAGGACTTCTAGGAACTGCGGCCACCGCCTGGTGTCGCCAGCTTGCTGGCCCAGATGGCGCGCGCCAAAAGCTTCGGTAAAGCCAATGGCCTTTGCGCGCCGGAGCAAGAGACGCGCACCGACGCCGGAGCCCTCGAGGACATAGAGCATGCCGAGGCGTTCGGCGGCGTTGATCGGTGGGACTTGCGCGGAAAGAGCTGTGGGTACCGGGCGATCGAGATCGGCCAGATCCTGGGCGAGAAGCGTAGCCAAAGGCGGGAACTGCCAGCGACCGTCGCCTGCAAGGCGTGGTTCGATGGCCGCACGAAAGATATAGCTGCGCGTCACGTAGTCTGCGTAGTCGCTTTGGGCAGTGAACTTCCCCACCTGCGTATCGAGCTGGTGATGAAGTTGAGAAGTCCGCTCTCTGAGCGCGGACCGCAGTGAGGCTGTGGCCATGGAAGCTCCAATTTGCGCAAAACATAAGGGCTTGGGCCATGCGCTGTCATTTCATTATTTTATATCATATGTGAACGGCCGGCACGTCGGCAGCAGCAGCTTTCCAATTATGTTGACTTGGTTAGTCATCTTTATTAGTGGGTGACGCGCGGCGCGTTTCGGCGTCGAGTGGGTGCCGGCAGAACGCTGCCGTCGAGGTGTGAATTGGCAGGACGCAAAACGGTGCTCGGAATTGTGCGAAGCGTTGGTTGGGCCGTGTTGGCTATGACCGGTCTCGTTGGGTACGCGTTGGCGCAGGAACTTGCGCCTGGTGTTGAGGCTGTGCCGGTCCCGCCAGAGCCTGCCATGGGTGTCGAGACGGGGCTCCAAGGGCACGACCTTTCGCCTTGGGGCATGTTCATGGCGGCCGATTACGTCGTCAAAGGGGTGATGATCGGGCTCGTGACCGCTGCTGTGGTGACGCTGACGATCTGGCTGTTCAAAACCTTGCAGCTGGCAGGGGCGCGGCGCCGGGCGCTGAATACGCTCCGCGAGGTCAACAAAGCTCAAAGTCTTGCTGCACTTGCCGGGACGATGGGGACTCGGCGCGGCGTGGGCGCCATTCTGGTGGCGGCGGCGCAGGAAGAGATAGATGCCTCAAGCGATATTTTGGGGCGGGTTGATCCCAGCGGGATCAAGGAGCGCGTGTCTTCGCGGCTGTCGCGCATCGAAGTGGCGGCGGGGCGCAAGATTTCAAAGAGCCTGGGCATATTGGCTTCGGTCGGTTCGGTGGGGCCGTTCGTTGGTCTTTTCGGGACCGTCTGGGGCATCATGAATGCCTTTGTCGGTATTGCCGAGACGCAGACGACAAACCTTGCTGTGGTGGCGCCTGGCATCGCCGAGGCGCTTCTGGCGACGGCGTTTGGGCTTGTCGCGGCGATTCCCGCGGTGGTGATCTACAATGCTTTTGCGCGCTCGGTGACCGGCTATCGGCAGGTGCTGGCCGATGTGTCGGCAGGGATCGAGCGATTGGTGAGCCGGGATCTCGACCGCGTGGCGCTCAATGGCCTTGTACCGACCGCAAAGGCGGCGGAATAGGCCATGGCAGGGCGGATCAAGGATAGCGGCGGCGACGATCTCGAGATCAATCACGAGATCAATGTCACGCCCTTTATCGACGTCATGCTGGTGCTGCTGATCATCTTCATGGTGGCCGCGCCCTTGGCGACGGTCGATGTCAATGTCGACCTGCCGGTGTCGAATGCGACTCCAGCCCCGCGGCCGGAAGAGCCGCTGTTTGTGACCCTCAAGGGCGATTTGAGTCTGGCCATCGGCAATGATGCGGTGGCGCGCGACGCTTTGCAGGCGCAGCTTGATGCCGTGACCGAGGGTGATCGCGAAACGCGGGTGTTTTTGCGCGCCGACCAGGAAGTGGCCTATGGCGAACTGATGGCGGTCATGAACCTTTTGCGCGAGGCAGGCTATGTGCGAATTGCGCTGGTTGGGCTTGAAAGCGCGAATGGGATTGCTGCGCCTGAGGCCGCGGCTGCGCAATGAAGCGGACCGGCGACAGTTTTAGTCCCGAAGATTTTCTGCGCACCACGCGGGGCGAACTGGCGCTTTGGGTGACGGCAAGCGTCATCGTTTTGACTGGGATAGGGTCGGGTGTTTGGGCCTATCAGCGGTTCGTGCCGACGGAACCGGCTGGAGAACCAGCCGGGGCGATGACGGTGGAATTTGCCGAATTCGTAACTTCGCCAGCTGAAGAAGAATTCGAGATCGCCGAAGGCGTGCCTTCGACGGCTTCGGAGGCGTCGCCAGAGACTAACGCGGAGCCGGATCCTGAAGCAGAACCGGTGGAAGAGCCTGAGCCGGTCGAAGAGGCGAAACCACTGGAGGACCCCGAGCCGGTAGTCGAAGAGCCTCCACCGGTTGCCGAGGAGCCGCAGCCTGATGAGCCGCCGCCGGAAGCTGAAGAACCGGCGCCGGTTGTAGAGGAGCCGCCGCCAGAGCAGGCTGCAGAGGCCGAGCCGGTCGCTCGTATGGCTGCGGTCGAGCCTGAGCCGATGCCTGAACCTGAGCCAGCGCCTGTCGAGACGGCGGAGCCGGTGATCGAGGTGCCCGAGGTCGAGGTACCGGAGCCGGCTGTGGTGATCGAGCGGCAGGCGGAGGTGGTGCCTGAGGCTGAGCCGGTGGAAGAGCCGCCGATTGTGGAGCCGGTCAAGCCGGAACCAGAGTCTGAGCCGGTTGATCCAAATTTGCCGATGCCGGTGACGATGCCGCAGCGGATTGCCGATATTCGCGCAGAAACGCCTGCGACGAAATTTACGCCGCCACCACAGCGGAAGACGGCGCCGCCACCGTCAGCGGCGAGCGTTGCGGCTGCGCCGAAACCGGCGGCCGAGAAGGCGGAGCAGGTGGCTGCGCCGCAGCAGGCGATTTCGTCGGAGCCAAGTGCGTCGCAAATCCAGAGCTGGCAAAATAGCGTGTTGCGGCATCTGTCGCGGCGGCAGCGCAATCCCAATGAAGGACGGCGCGGGCAAGGCGGCGTCGTTTTGTTGCGGTTCAGCATCGACGCCGGCGGCCGGGTGCAGGCGGTCAGCATCGCGCAATCGAGCGGTGTCCCGGCGCTTGATCAGGCAGCGACCGAGCTTGCCTGGGCCAGTTCGCCAGTGCCCACGCCACCAGCGGGGCAGGAAAAATTCCCGATTGTCATTCCGCTGGAATATCGCGGCAATAGGTAGCGGCCTCGATCATATCAACATAGTTGGCGATGGTTTGATTGTCTCGCGCGTTGACTGGCGCAGACAACGCAATATCGGCCGCAATATTCGCTGGCTGGCCCGCGAGGATCAGAACGCGGTCGGCGAGCCGGGCCGCATCTTCGGGCATGTGGGTGACGAGCAGGGTCGTGGGATTATCGTCAGCGATAATCTCGGCGACGAGGTCCTGCATTTCGCCGACGAGGGCGCGGTCGAGGGAGACGAAGGGTTCGTCGAGCAGAAGGAGGCCAGAGTTCAGGGCTAGGGCGCGGGCGAGGCTGGCGCGGCGCTGCATGCCGCCGGAGAGTTGGCGGGGGTAGAGATTGGCGGCTGCGCTCAGTCCAGTGCGCTCCAAAGCAGATCGGGCGGTGGCGGTATCGATGCCTTTGCCGGCGGTGCGGATGTTGTCGAGGACGCTCAGCCAGGGGAGGAGGCGTGGATCCTGGAAGACGAAGCCGGGGGGTGGGGCGGCGCTTGGCGACTGGCCGTCGATCTGGATTGAACCGGAAAACTGCGTGTCTAGCCCGGCGATCAGCCGGAGCAGCGTGGATTTGCCGATGCCGGAGGGCCCGAGGATGGCGGTGACGCTGCCAGGGGCGATGGCAAGATCGATGCCGGCCAAAACTGGTGCAGATTCAGGCGCGTAGCGCTTTTCTGTGATGGAGAGATTCAGGCTGGGTCCGCGCGCCATTTGAGAGCCTTGCGTTCGAGGGGGCGCAGGAAGCCGTATTCGACCGCGAGGACGACGGCGATGAAGGCAGTGGTGTAGGCCAGAATGCCCGTGATGTCGAAGAACTGGAAGAAGAGGCTGACGCGGTAGCCGACGCCGCCATCGCTGCCTAAAACTTCGAAGACGAGGACGATTTTCCAGATCAGCGATAGGCCTGTACGCGCGGCGGCGAGCACGAACGGCATGAGCTGGGGGATGAAGACAAGGCGGAGGCGCCGGGAGAGAGGCCAGCGCATGGCGCGGGCGAGTTCGTCATATCCGGGGGCGAAGCTGCGGACGCCTTCGCGGATGGTGGCGGCGACGAGGGGGAGCTTGTTGATGACGACGGCGGCGATCAGCGCTGTCTCGGTGAGGCCGAGCCAGATGTAAAAGAGGATCGCCACAACGATGGCAGGTAGGTTTAGCCCGACGACGAGCCAGCCGGAAAAGAGGCGATCGAGACTGCGGACGCGGCCGAGGGCGAGGCCAAGCATGGTGCCGAGCA